>DASXAN010001121.1:0-8331 GCA_036406755.1 Gemmataceae bacterium | reverse complement strand
GCGATCTTGCCCTCCTTATGGATGCGGTAGACGTCATCGGTGGTGAGGGCCAGTTCGAGGTCATGGGGGTACCGGCGGACCATGCGGTGGACGACGTCGATCTGTTCGAGCGTCTTGGTGACGGCCGTGTGGTCCTTCATCGTCTCGGCCGGGACGTAGACGCTCCAGAACTGGGCGCCGACGCCGCCGGCCCGCAGCCGGGGGATGTCGGTCATGAACCGCGGCTGCGGGCGGGAGATGTCGTAGTCGGTGAACCCGGAATGGGCCTTGACGCGCAGCTCCCAGGGCAGGTCGTTGTGGCCGTCCACGACGATGGCCTCGGCGTGGACGCGGCGGGCGGCGTCGGTGACGGTGACCGGGCCGCGGTTCGGTTTGGCGGCGTCGTCGGGGCGGGCGGCGGCGGCGAGCAGGGCGGCAGCGGGCAGGGCCAGCAGAAACGAGCGGATCATCACGACTCCGGTGGTTGACGGGACTTCGCGGCAGCGTTCGTATCCTCCCACCTGCCGGCCGAGCCGGCAAGGGCCGCTTGGTCGGACTTTTCCGGTTGTCCGGCACGGCCGGCCGGCCGCCGGTCCGGTTGGTCGTTGACGCCCCGGCCGGTCGGGCGACATAATGCCTATCGGCCCCCGAAGGACTCGACTCGCACGCCCCCGGCCCGCGGCCCCTGGACGGCTGTCCATGAACGGCAACCACAAGTTGAAGATCTTCAGCGGCCGGGCCAACGTCCCGCTGGCCGAGCGGATCGCCCACTGCCTCGGCGACCCGCTGGGCAAGATCGAGCTGAAGAACTTCCCCGACGGCGAGAACTCCTGCCGCATCGAGGAGGACGTCCGCGGCCGGGACGTGTTCCTCGTCCAGCCGACCTGCCCGCCGGTCAACGAGACGCTGATGGAGCTGTTGATCATGATCGACAGCTTCAAGCGGGCCAGCGCCGCCCGGATCACGGCCGTGCTGCCGTACTACGGCTACGCCCGCCAGGACCGCAAGGACGTCGGCCGGGTGCCGATCACCGCCAAGCTGGTCGCCGACCTGATCACCCGGGCCGGGGCCGACCGGGTCATCGCCCTGGACCTGCACGCCGCCCAGATCCAGGGGTTCTTCGACATCCCGGTGGACCACCTCCAGGCCGCCCCGGTGTTCAACGACTACGTCCGTGGGCTGAACATCCCGCCGAAGGACTTCGTCGTCTTGAGCCCGGACGAGGGCAACGTCAAGCGCATCCTGCGGTTCCAGAAGAAGTTCGGCGGCAGTATCGCGATCGTGGACAAGCGGCGGGTGTCGGGCAGCGAGGTGAAGCAGGTCAACCTGATCGGTGGGCCGCTGGAGGGGAAGGTCTGCGTCATCTTCGACGACATGGTTTCGACGGCCGGGAGCGTGGTCGGGGCGGCGGAGATGGCGATGCGGCACGGGGCGCGGGCGGTGTACGCCTGCGCCACGCACGGCGTGTTTTGCGGCCCGGCGTACGACCGGCTGCGGGAGTCGGCGCTGAAAGAGGTGGTGGTGAGCGACTCGGTGCCGGTGAGCCCGGACCGGCGGCCGGCGAACATTCACATCCTGAGCGTGGCCCCGCTCCTGGCCGACGCGATCAAGCGGATCCACGCGAACGAGTCGGTGAGCGTGCTGTTTGAGTAGGGCCGCGTGTCAGGAACGCAGGCCGAGCCGGACTCGGATTTCCCGACGGACCCGCCCGGCCCAGCGAAGGGCCGCCGACGCCTGTCGCTTGGTCGCGTTGAATTCCGGATACCGTACGTCAACGGCGAAGCGGCCCATCATTCTCAGGCCGCGGTGAAGGGCCTTTAACTCGGCATTCCGCGGCAACAACGGGGCGAGCAGGTGGTGGAGGCTGTGCGTCCGCGGGATGACATGGCCTTGCTCCTGCAACAGTGCCTTGAGGTACTTTTCCGCCGCTTGCTGGCAGTGGAAGCAGACACCGTCATGCACCGGCGGCTTGACGGCGGACTCGCGGCGGGCGATGGCGAGATCGGCTTCGGCCTTTCGGACCCACGCCGCCGTCAGTCTTTTCATAGAGCACTTTGCCCCGGCTCACGACCTCGCGGAGGAACCAGTCGCCCTCCCGCAGCCGCCATTCCAGGTTCCGCGGCGACCGCACGATCAGGTCCGCGTCGAACGGCGGGTCGAGGGCGTCGAGGATGTGCACCGACTTGTCGATCTCGTTCCGGGCGGGCACGACGACGAGGATGTCCACGTCGCTGTACCGGTGCGGCCGGCCGTAGGCGTACGAGCCGAACAGGATGATCCGGTCCGGGTCGAACCGCTCGGCCACCCCGCGGGCGAACCGCCGGATGGCGGCGGCCGACACCCGCCACGGTGCCCGGCTCGCGGCGGAACGGTCCGACGATTTCGCGCTGCGACTCATGACCGTATTGTATCACGCCCACTCACCGCCCCGTCCGCGTGAATCGGCGGATCACCTCGTTCACGATCGTCCCGGCCAAGAGCGCCGCCCCGATCACCGTGTACTCCTGCTCGCTGCCGATCCACGGGGTGAAGTTGCACAGCTTCGCCAGCAGCGGCAGCACCGCCGCCCCGAGCACCATCCCCGGCACCGTCCCCTCGCCGCCCCGCAGCGCGCACCCGCCGAGCACCGCCCCGGTGATCGCATACAGCTCGAACAGGGTGCCGGCCGTCGTCGGGTTGGCCGTGCTGTACTCCATCAGGTACAGTACCCCGCCCAGGCCGGACACCACGGCCGTAAAGACGTACGCCGCCACCTTCACCCGGTCGGTGGCGATCCCGGCGTAGCGGGCGGCCTGCTCGTTGGCCCCGACCGCGTACAGGTGCCGGCCGTAGACGGTGCCGTGCAGCACCACCGCCGCCACCGCCGCCAGGGCCAGCAGCACGATCAGGACGTTCGGCACCCCCAGCGGCAGGCCGCGGACGAGCACGTCGGCCAGCCAGTTGACCCGCTCCTGGAGGGCCGTCGCCCCGGGCAGTGACGTGTCCACCGTCAGCCCGACCGTCTTCTGCGAAATGGTCCGGGCCAGGCCGCGGTAGATGAACAGGCCGCAGAGCGTGACCAGGAACGGTTGCAAGTGGAGCCGGGTGACGAGCAGCCCGTGGAACAGGCCGATCACGGACGACCCCGCGATGACCGCCAGGATGGCCCAGCCGGGGGCGACGCCGGCCTGCACCAGCGTGCCGAACGCCACCGCCCCCAGGCCGACGAGCGACCCCATCGACAGGTCGATGCCGCCGGAGATGATCAGGACGCCGGCGCCCACCGTGAGGATGCCGTAAAACCCCAGCCGGCGGGCCAGGTCCAGGTGGTTCGCCGCCGACCGGGCCGTCTCGTAGTTGCCGACCAGGAGGCCGTACAGGACCAGGACCATCAGCGTGATGCCGACCAGCCGGCTCATGTCGCCCCCCCGCCCGTCGCCCGGTGCATCACCGCCTCCTCACTCAGTTCCGCCCGGCCCAGCTCGCCGGCCAGCCGGCCCTCGTGCAGCACCAGCACCCGGTCGCTCATCCCCAGCACTTCTTCGAGGTCGCTGGAGATCATCAGGATCGCCACCCCGTCGCCGGCTAGCTGATCCATCAGGGCGTATATCTCGCCGCGGGCACCGACGTCCACGCCGCGGGTCGGCTCATCCAGAATGAGCACCGTCGGCGAACGGGCCAGCCACTTGCCCAGTGCTACCTTCTGCTGGTTGCCCCCCGACAACAGCCCAACCGCCTTGGCGATCGTCGGCGTCCGCACCCGCAGGCGGTCCACCAACCGGCGGGCCAGGCTCGCCTCGCGGCGACGCAGGACCAGCCGCAGGACGCTGAGCATGTCCAGGTTCGGCAGGCTCAGGTTGTGCTCGACGGTCTCCGGCAGGATCAGGCCGTGCAGCCGGCGGTCCTCCGGGGCTAGCAGCAGCCCGCGGCGGATGGCCGACCGCGGCGAGCGGATGCGGGCCGGCCGGCCGTCGAGCAGGACGTCGCCGGCCACGATCGGCCGCAGGCCGAACAGCGCCTCGGCCAGCTCGGTCCGGCCGGCCCCGACCAGCCCGGCCATGCCGACGATCTCCCCGGCCCGCACGGCGAACGACACCGGGCTGGCCGGCCCGCCGGCGTAGCGCACGCCGCGGACCTCCAGTCGGATTCGGTCTGAGCCCGCAGCGCCAGCAAGGGATTCCGTGTCCCTTGCTGGCGCTGCGGGCTCGGACGAAGTGGAGTGCCGCCGGGCGTAGAACTGCTTCAGGTCCCGGCCGACCATCAGCCGCACGATCGCCGCATGGCTGATCTGCTCCCGCGCCAGTTCGCCGGCGTTGCGGCCGTCGCGGAGGACCGTCACCCGGTCGGCGACCGCCTGCACCTCGGCCAGCCGGTGCGAGATGTACAGCACCGTCACCCCGGCCCGCTTCAGATCGGCGATGACGCCGAAGAGCGTCTCCGTCTCCTTCTGCGACAGGCTGGACGTCGGCTCGTCCATGATGATGACCCGGGCCGATTGGGCCAGCGCCCGGGCGATCTCGACCAGCTGCTGCTGGCCGATCGGCAGCTCGCCGACCGGCCGGCCCGGCGGCACGTCCAGGCCGACGCGGGCCAGCAGCCGGGCGGCCTCGGCGGTCATGGCCTGGCGGTCGAGCCAGCCGAGCAGACCGCCGCGGACCCGCTCCCGGCCGAGGAACAGGTTCGCCGCGACGGACAGGTTGTCCGCGAGGTTCAGCTCCTGATGGATGAGGACGATGCCGTGGTTGAGGGCGTCGCGGACGCCGGCGAACCGCACCGGCCGACCGTCGAGCAGGATGTCGCCGGCGTCCGGCTGGTAGACGCCGGCGAGGACCTTCATCAGCGTGGACTTGCCGGCCCCGTTCTCGCCGACGACGGCCAGCACCTCCCCGGCCGCGGCGTGGACGCTGACGTTGTCCAGCGCCCGCACGCCGGGGAACGACTTGGTCAGGCCGCGGACCTCCAGGAGTGGGGGGGAGCTGGACATGGGGTTTCATCGTGACGCCGCGACCCGCGTCGGCGAGGGGAGCGCTCTGAAGCGCTCCCCTCGAAGACTCGGGTCGCGGCGTCACGTCACCGCGCCGACCGCTTGTACCCGAACAGCTCCTTCTGGAACTCGGCGACCGCCACCCGGTCCTTGCCCCCGTCCTTGGTCACCACCCGGTGCTTGACGTAGTGGATCGGGTCGCCCTCGAACTTCTCGCCCTTGGCCAGCTTGGCCATCAGCTGCACCGCCTCCGTGCCGAAGTGGTACGGGTCCTGCACGACCGTGGCGTAGATCGTCCCGGCCGCGACCGCCCGCAGCGTCTCGTCGTTCTCGTCGAACCCGACGATCTTGACGTGTCCGAGCTTGTCCTGCTTTTTGGCCGCGTTGACGATCGCCGGCGGGTTGTACGCCCACAGCCCGACCAGGCACACGTCCGGCTGGGCGGCCAGCTGGATCAGGGCGTCGCTGGCGTTCTGCTCGGCCTTGGCCGGTTCCGCCTGGTCGGTGTAGGTCTTGAACAGCTTGTACTTGCCGTAGTCCTTGCCGTCCGGGCTGGGGGTGATGGTGTTGATGTCGGCCGGCGGCTTCTCGCCCGCCAGCTCGTCGAGCATCCCCTGCCGCCGCTGGCGGGCGTTGAGCGCCTCCATCTGGCCGACGAACACGCACACTGTCCCGCCGTCGGGCAGCGCCTCCTTGACCAGCCGGCCGACCTCGCGGCCGGCCTCGTAGTTGTTCGTGCCGATGTAGCACACCCGCTTGCTCTGCGGGGCGTCGTTGTCCACGGCCACCAGCGGCACCTTGGCGGCGACGGCGTCCAGGTCGCCGGTCTGGTTGGCCGGGTCGATGACGCTGACGGCGATCGCCTTGACCCCCTGGTTGACCAGGTCTTCGATGATCTGCTTCTGCACGGCCGCGTCGCCGGTGGCGGGCTTCTTGAACACGCACTCGACCCCGGCCTCGCCGGCGGCGGCGGTGCACCCGGCCTCGGCGTAGGTCCAGAAGTCGAAGGCGTTGTTGCTGACGAAGGCGACCTTGGGCCGGTCGGCGGCCGGCTTGGCGTTGCACGCCGGCAGGGCCAGGGCGGCGGCCGCCAGGGCGGCGGCCAGGAGGGGGCGGCGGCGGGTCATGGCACGCGGTCCTCGCGGCGGAATGCGGGAGAGAGCGACGGGGATGAGGATACCGCATCGGCCGGGCGGGGCAAGGTTCGGCCGGCGGCGGGCCGAATTGACGGGCCGGCCGGGGCGGGGGAGAATGGAGGCATGGACCCGATCAAGCAACTGGCCGAGGAACTGGACCGCGACCGCGCCCGGCGGCGGGCGCAGATGAGTCCGGAAGAACGGCGCAAGATGGATGAGTATTTGGAAGACCTGTCGCGGCGAATCGCGATGGACGGGATTCGCGACGAATTCCCGGACGCGGACGAAGACCGGGTCCGCGCGATCTTTGCGGAGCGGGAGGCAATCTTGGAGCGACTGAGGAAAAGCCGATGACCATTGAGGAGGCTTTGGTCGTCGTCCTTCAAGCCCTGGAGGAAACGGGCACCCCTCACATGGTGGTCGGCTCGTTCTCAACGAACTTCTACGGCCGGCGCCGTTCAACGGAAGACGCGGACCTCGTCATCGAAGTCAGCCCACAGACTATTCGGCAACTCGCGGCGAGGATCGGACAGGAGTTGAAGATCGACCCACAGATGTCGTTCGAGACGGCCACCGGCACCGTGCGGCACGTCATCGACGTCGTCGGGACGGGTTTCAAGATCGAACTGTTCCATCTGGGCGACGACGAACACGATCAGGAGCGGTTTCGCCGCCGGCGGCGGGTCACGTACCTGGGCCGCGAGGTGTGGCTACCGACGGTCGAGGACGTGGTCGTAACCAAGCTGCGTTGGGCCGACCGGGCCGGCCGAACCAAGGATCGGAACGACGTTCGGGACGTCATTGCCGTCCGCGGCAAGTCGATCGACTGGGATTACGTTGATTCCTGGGCCGACCGCCACAGCACCCGCGCCCTGCTCGACGAAATCCGCGCCTCCATCCCACCGCTCTGACGCTCTTCACCCCCCCATCGTGTTGTACCCGCAGTCCACGTACAGCACCTGCCCCGTCACCGCCGACGCCAGCGGGCTGCACAAGAACACCGTCGCGTCCGCCACCTCCTCCGGCTTGATCGGCCGCGGCAGCGGCGACCGCACCGCCGCGTACTCGATCGACTTCTCGAACTCCCCCGGCCGGATGCTCCGGGCCGCCCGGCTGGCGTACGGCCCGGCCGAGATCAGGTTCACCCGGATGTTCTTCGACCCCAAATTCTGGGCGAGTTGCTTGGCGTCGATCTGCAGCGCCGCCTTGGCCGTGCTCATGCCGCCGCCGTAGTACGGCACCACCCGCTCCCCGCCGATGTACGTCAGCCCGACTGCGCTCGCCCCGCCGGGGCGGTTCGCCATGTACGGCTCCGCGGCCCGCAGCAGGCTCGTCAGCGAGTAGGCGCTGATGCCGAGCGCCTCGTAGTACGCCGCCCGGCTTGTCTCGACTGCCCGTTTGGTGATCTCCCGGCTGAAGGCGATCGAGTGGATGATGATGTCGATGCCGCCGAACTCCTTACCGACCGCCTCAACTGTCCCCTGGATCGAGTAGTCGGGAAACCTGGCGTACCGGCGGTCGCTGCGGACGCTCTCCGGCACGTCGGCCATGGTGTCGTAGGCCGCGTCGCAGGGCAGGACCTTCTCGACTTTCAGCTCGCCGGCGCCGTAGGGCAGCTGCCGCGATTCGGCGTCCTGCGGCCGGGACAGGATGCTCTCGACGATCCCGACCATGCGGGGGTGGCAGGCCAGGACGATCTTCGCCCCGGCGGCCTGGAGGGCCTTGGCGATGAACCAGGCGAACGACTCGTTGTCGCCGACGCCGGTGATGAGGGCGACCTTGCCGCTGAAGTCGATGGGAATCATCGCGCCGCTCCTTGAGGGGATCGGCGGTTGATCTACGGACTGTGCCGGCCGGGTGCAACGGGGCGGGGCAGACGCTAGCGGCCGACCGCGGGGGGCGGTTGCACCACCGGGGCGGCCGCCGCTAGAATCTCCCGGCGGTCGCCGGTCAGCGGCGGGTAGATGCGATCACAGTTGATGATTCGTTTCGTCGCCTTCGCCGCCTCGCCGGTCGCGACGACGTGGCGGTCCCACCCCTCGGTGTACACGGCCCCCGGCGGCCCCAGGTCGAGGACGGTCACGTACCAGTCGATGTGGAGCGGCAGCATCGGCAGGCCGAGCAAGTCGCAGACGACGTTGTGCCCGGCGAACCGCCCCATCGGCCGGCCGTGCTGGCAGGACATGACCGAGGCGTGGCGGCCGTTCAGAACCGCCCGGGCCGAATCGCCGGCCGCACACACGTTGGCCGCCC
>DASXAN010001120.1:0-3079 GCA_036406755.1 Gemmataceae bacterium | reverse complement strand
GGAACCGATCCCCTCACCCCCAGCCCCTCTCCCACAAGGGGAGAGGGGAGCAAAACCGGTTTCCGCCTTCGCCCGCCACCAGCGCTTGCGCCGCCGCCTGGACGCCGCCCGCGCCTACGCCGCCCTCCACCGCGGCCTCGGCGGCGGCCGCGACGCCGAGCTGCACGACCAGCTCGCCGCGCTCGAAGACCGCATCGAACGCTTCGAGCCGGTCACCGCCGCCGACCTGGAGCCGCTGGAACGCCGGGCCGCCGCCCCGCTGGTCGAACGACTGCTGAGCAAGGCTACCGACAACCGGCCGGGCTTGCTGCTGCTCAACCCGTGCGCCTTCGCCCGCCGCGTCACGCTGGAGCGGGACGACTTCGCGGCCGCCCCGCCGCTGGGCGGCCCCGTCAAGGCCGTGCAACAGGACGGCGACACGACACGACTCGTGGTCGAGGTCCCGGCGCTCGGCTTCGCCTGGTTGCCGCGGGACGGCAACCCGATCACGCCGCAATCCGCCGTCCGCCAGCCGAAGGCGCTCAAGCTCGCCGACGCGAAGGGCGTCCGCAACGAGTTCTTCGAGGCCGAGGTCGATCCGGCGACCGGCGGCCTGCGGGCCATCCGCGACACCCGCAGTCGGGAGAACCGCCTCGGCCAGCAGCTCGTCTACCAGCCCGGCAGCAAGACCGTCGTCAAGGAGATCACCGTCACGTCGGCCGGTCCGGCGCTCGGCGAGGTGGTCAGCACCGGGGCGCTGACGGACGAGCAGGACGCCGTGCTGGCCACGTTCCGCCAGCGGTTCCGGGTCTGGCTCGGCCGGCCGCTTCTCGAAATGCGGATCGAGCTGTACCCGGAGCACGCCCCACAGGGCTACCCGTGGCACGCCTACTATGGGGCCCGGTTCGCCTGGCGGGACGAGCGGGCGACGCTGCTCCGCGGCGTGGTCGGCCAGAGCGTGGTGACGACGCATACCCGGCCGACGACGCCGGACTACCTGGAGCTGCGGTCCGGCCCGCACCGGACGCTCTTGCTGCCCGGTGGATTGCCGTTCCACCAGCGGCACGGGACGCGGATGCTCGACACGATCCTGGTGCCGCCGGGCGAGACGGCGAAGTCGTTCGACCTGGCGCTGGGCCTGGACAGGGAGCAGCCGATGCAGACGGCGTGGGGGCTGGCGTCGCCGGTGCTGCCGGTGCCGGTGGAGAAGGGGCCGCCGCACGTCGGCCCGGCCGGGTGGCTGTTCCACCTCGACGCCCCGAACCTGCTCATGACCTCGCTGGCGGCGGAGCCGGGTGAGTCGGCTGCGGTGGTGGCGCGGATGCTGGAGCTGACCGGCTTCTCCGGGGCGGCGGAGTTGCGGTGCCCGCGGGCCCCGAAGGCCGCGGCGGCGGTGGACGCGCTCGGGGCGGTGCAGCAGACGCTCTACCCGCAGGGCGACGGGGTGCCGTTCGACTACGGGGCGCACGATCTGGTCAACGTGCGGGTGGAATTCTGAACGGCCCCGGGGTCGCCCGGCTTGCGCTTAGCGCACCGCCCGCAGGAACGCCAGCGCCTTCCGCGCCGTCTCCACCGCGTCGTGACTGTGCCGGCTCAGCTCGACGTACACGCCTCCCTGGTAGTCGATCTCGTGCAGCGTCCGCAGTACTTCGCCGAAGTCGATCTCGCCTTCGCCGAACATCAGGTGCTCGTGCACACCGCGGCGCATGTCCTCGATGTGGACGTTCCACAGAACATCCTTCCACCGCCGTAACGTCGGCCCGATCGGCTCGCTCAAGCAATGCAGATGACCGATGTCCAGCGTCAACCCGAACCGCGGGTGGTTCACCCGCTCGAATAGCTCAGCGTAACGAGCCATCGAATCCAAAAACATTCCCGGTTCCGGCTCAAAAGCGAGACGGACGTCTTGCAACGATTCGGCTTCTTGGGCTAAGATTGCGCAACTCTCAACTAGTCGTTCCATCAGCACCGCGGGCGGCGCGTCGTCCACCGGCGTGCCGGACCAGAAGCTGACCACGCCGACGCCGAGGGCGGCCGCGACGTAAGCGGCGCGTCGCAGGAACTCCCGGCGGTACTCCCGCATGACGGGGTCGGGGTCGAGCAAAGTCGGCTGGTGCTTGCGGCGGGCGTCGAGCAGGAAGCGTGCGCCGGTTTCGATGACGGCGCGCAGACGGTACACCCGCAGCAGGTCCCGGACCCGGTGGAGCTGGTCGAACAGGAGAGGGTCGAAGGGGTTGAGGGCGTGGTGGTCGAGCGTGAGCGCGACCCCCTCGTACCCCAGCCCGGCCAGGACGGCCAACGCGTCCTCCAGCCGGTGGTGAGCGAACCCGTTGGTGTTGTACCCGAGTATCATGAACGAAAACCTGACGCCTGCCGACAACCGCCCCGAACCCGACGACGCGGAGGGCTTCTTCCGCCGGGGCAACCAGCACCTCGACGCCGGGTCGTACGACTCGGCCATCGCCGACTACTCGTCGGCCATCCACCTCGACCCGACGGACGCCGACCCGTACTTCAACCGCGGGCTGGCGTACCGCAACTCCGGCCGGCTGCTCGCCGCCCTGGACGACTTCCACCGGGCCGTGGACATCGACCCGGTGGACGCCAACGCCCGCTACCAGCGGGGGCTGACGTTCGCGGCGCTCGGCGTCTACGCCCGGGCCGTCGAGGACTTAACCACCGCCGTCGACCTGGACCCGGAGCACTGCGGGGCGTACTTCCAGCGGGGCCTGGCCTACCGCCACCTGCGGGACTGGGACGCCGCCATCGCCGACTATACCATGGTGATCGAGCTGCGGCCGCAAAGTGCCAACGCCTACAACAACCGCGGCATCGTCTACCGCCACATCGGCGACTTCCCCAAGGCCCTGGCCGACTATGACGCCGCGCTGCGCCTCGACCCCAAGCACGAGGCCGCCTACGACAACCGCGGCACCGCCCGGCTGCACCTGCGGGACTACGACCGGGCCGTCGCCGACCACACCGCCGCCCTGGAGCTGGAGGGGCCGAACGCCGCCAGCCTCAACAACCGCGGCAACGCCTACCGCAACCGCGGGGACTACGCCCGGGCCGTCGCCGACTTCGACGCCGCGGTGGCCAT
>DASXAN010001119.1:0-4548 GCA_036406755.1 Gemmataceae bacterium | reverse complement strand
CCCCGGCCGTCCAGTTGGTCTGCGGGGTCGTCGTGCCCCAGTTCGCGTCCACCGCCCCGGTCCACGAGGTCACCTGGGCGGGGACGGCGGGGGCGAGGGTGAGGCACGCGGCGAGGGCGAGCCAGCGGCGGCACGACATGGCGGATCCCCCCTGGGCCGGCGGGATGATGGCGGCGGGATGCAACGACCCTTCCGAGAAACCCGATGTTAAGGCGTCGTCAGGCGCGAGTCAACGGGTCGGCCGAAATACTTGCCGTTAGCTGGGGTAGGTCCGGCGAGCCGAGCCGGACCGGGGTACCCGCGCAGCGGGTCGCTGCCGCTCGGCTCGCGGCACCTACCAAGGAGGACACCACCGGCCGCGGCCGGTTGGCAGCCCGCCGCGGCGGTGGTATCGTGGAACCTGTCTTTCGACCCGTCCGAGGCCCGCCCCGATGGCCCGATCGTCTGCCGCGCCGACGTACCGATCCGCCGCCGGCGTGCTGCTCGCCGTCGGCGTGCTGCTCGCCGCCGACGCGCCCACGGAGCCGGAGTGGAAGTTCGACCAGGTGCGGCTGAAAAACGGGGCCGTCCTGCGAGGCCTGATCCTCGACGAAACTCCCGCCGGCGTCCGCTTCGAGAACATCCGCCGCCACCCCGGCCGGCCGACCGTCCGCCTGACCGCCACCTTCGCCCCGGCCGAAATCGCGTCGATCGACCACCTCTCCGACGCCGACCGGGCGGAGCTGAAGGCCCGGCTGAAGGCGCTGGAGGAGGCCGCCCCGGCCGAGAAGCAGCGGGCCGACCGGCTGGACCTGGAGCCGATCCCGTGGGCCGGCAAGCCGGCCGCCGGCCGGCGGTACGTGTCCGACCACTTCGTCCTGGAGTCCGACGCGGCCGAGGGTGTGGTGCGGCGGGCCGCCGTGCGCGTCGAACAGGTGTTCGCCACCTACGCCCGCTACCTGCCGCCGCGGGCGGAACGCCCGAAACCGACGGTGATTGAGCTGTTCCAGTCCCGGGCCGGGTACGAGGCCCGGCTGCAGGCCCAGGGGCGGACGTTCGTCAACGTCGCCTGCTACGACCCGGCCGCCAACCGCATCCTCTGCTACAGCGACCTCGGCCGGCTCGGGGACGACCTGGAGAGGCAGCGGCAGGAGCACCAGCGGATCCGGGCCGACCTGGACCAGCACGACAAGGAGCTGGCCCGGCTGTACCGCGGGGCGGACCTGGCCCGGGTGCGGACGGTCGTCCGGGACGCCCGCCGCAAGCTGGCCGCCGCCGACCGCGACAACGAGGCGATCTTCGACCGGGCCACCCGCCAGTTGTTCGCCGTGCTGTACCACGAGGCGTTCCACGCCTACTTGGCCAACGCCGCCTACGCGCCGCCGCAGTCCGGCCCGCCGCGGTGGCTCAACGAGGGGCTGGCCCAGGTGTTCGAGTCGGCCGTGGTCGAGGGCGGCCAGCTCCGCGTGGACCACGCCGACCGGGCCCGGCTGGCGAAGGCCCAGGACGCCGTCCGCAAGGGCGACCTGGTGCCGCTGCCGCGGCTGCTGCGGTCGGTGTCGCGGGACTTCCTGGCCGCCCACGCCGCGGACCGGGCGGCCACCGACATCTACTACCTGACGGCCTGGGCGGTGGCGACGGAGTTGATGTTCGACCGGCGGCTGCTGGGCACGCCGGCCCTGGACGACTACTTCGCGGCCCTGGCCCGCGGGGCGGACCCGGAGGCGGCGTTCGCCGACCTGGTCGGCCGGCCGGTCCCCGAGTACGAGGCCGCCCTGCGGCAGTACCTGCTCAACCTGCGGCCCGACTGAAATCCCAAAACCCAAGCACCAAATCCCAAATGTGGTTTGGGATTTGGTGCTTGGGTTTTGGGATTTCGGTTTTGACCGAGCCCGGTTGGCGACCTAGAGTCCCGACAGGACCGCATGGCGGCCCCGGCCGTGCGTCCCCCTCTTCGTACCGCAGCCGGCTCGCCGGCGCGGACGGTACGCGCCCGTCACGGAGTTCGCCGTCCCCTGACCCTGGGAGGAACCACCATGCGCGTTCTCACCCGCGGCCTGCTGATCGCGGCCGCCCTGTTCGCCCTGCCCGCGGTCGCTTACGCCGCCGACTCCGGCGTGGCGTTGATCGCCACCCCGCCGAGCGTGCCGACGCCGTTCCAGGCGGCCGTGATCGGCCTGACGCTGACGGCCGTGGCCGTCGTCGGCGTGCGGGTGGCCGGCCGGTCGTCGGACACCATGATGTACTCGGTGTTGGCGTGCCTGGCGGTGACGGCCATCATGGTCGCCTACACCGACCGCGTTCACTCGGCGTACGTCCACGCCGGGCTGCAGCGGCTGCACGAGTTGCAGCAGCACGCCGCCCGCTAGGCGGGAAGCACCAAAACGCAAGCACCAAATCCCAAGTATGGATTGGGATTTGGTGCTTGCGTTTTGGTGCTTGCGTTCTTAGCGGGCCGCCCGGGCCGTGTCGGCCGCGACCGGCCGCCGCAGGAACTCGGCGAACTCGGCCACGTTGTTGATCTTCCCCTCGTCGTACACGTCCACCACCCGCACCGCCCCGCCGGGCTCCGGCTCGAGGATGACGTACAGAGGCAGCTGCTCCGTCCCGAACTTCCGCTCCTGGAACGCCAGGTTGGCCGCCGCCTCCGCCGTCCGCTGCCGGTCCGGCGGCTTGACCGGGTAGAACTCGGCCGGCACCTCGTCCGTGTACATCTGCACGAGCCGGTACGGGCGGAACAGCGCTTTCACCTCCGCCTGGGAGAACACCGCCTTCTCGTTGTACTTGCAGTTCTTGCACGTCACCCCGGTAAAGTCCACGAACACCAACTGCCGCTGCCCCGTCCGGGCCCGCTCGGCCCGGGCCTCGGCCACCGCCCGCGGCAGGTCGGTCGTCCACGGCAGGTCGCCGCGGTTGGTTTCCGGCAGCAGGAACGCGTCCACCCACGCGAACACGGCCCCCGCCGGCCGGTGCCGCTCGCCGTTGGCCCCGGCGAACAACCCCGGCAGCAGGTACAGCCCCAGCCCCACGAACAGGAACCCGGCCAGGAACCGCGGCACGCTGACCGACTCCTGCGGCTCGTCGTGGCCGATGCGGAACAGGTTGATCAGGTACAGCCCGCACAGGATCGCCAGCGCCACCCACAGGCCCAGGACGAAGTCGTAGCTGAACAGCTGCGCCCCCCACGGCAGCCGCAGCTCGGCCGTGCGGAAGAACACCAGCGCCGCCGCCAGTTCGAGGAAGCCCATCACCACCTTGACCGAGTTCAGCCACCCGCCGCTGCGGGGCAGCTTCCGCAGCGCGCTGGGGAACAGGGCCAGCAAGAAGAACGGGGCGGCGAACGCCCCGGAGAAGGCCAGCGCCCCCAGCAGCATCTCCCACCACCGGAACTGGCCGGACGCCGTGATCCCGGCGAACCCGCCCAGGAACGGGGCGACGCAGGTGAAGCTGACGATGGTGAACGTCAGCGCCATGAACACCGTCCCGACCAGCCCGCCCTTGCTCTCCCGCGACGAACTCCACCGCGTCAGGGCGCTGGGCAACGTCAGCTCGAACATGCCGAACAGGCTCAGGGCCAGCACGACGAACAGCACGCCCAGCAGGAAATTGGTCAGCGGGTGGACGCTCATGTCGCGGAAGACGCGGAGCAGCGTCAGGGCCGCCACGCCGAGAACGACGACGATCGTGCCGCAGTAGACGAGGGCCTGGAGGAGCGGGTTGAGCTGCTGCCTCTCCGACTGCTTCAGGAAGAAGCTGACGGTGATCGGGATCATCGGGAACACACACGGCGTCACCAGCGACACCAGCCCCCACAGGGCGGCGGTGAGCAGGAACGCCCCCAGGCCCGTGTTCCTCGGCGTCGCCGACCGCTCGCCGATGACGGTCTGGCTCTCCAGGGCGGCGAGTGCCCTGGCGTAGTCGCCGGCCGGGGGCGGGGCGGCTTCGGCGGGCGGGGGCGCGTCAGGGGCTTGAGGGGCGGCCGCCTGCACTGGGCTGGGCGGCGGTGGAGCGGCTCGCACTGGCGGGTCGTTGCTGACGGTCAGCTTCGCCTTGGTCGTGATCTTCTGCCGCGGCAAGCACCCCTTGGCGTCACAGGCGAGGACCGTCACCGTCACCTCGACGGTCGCCTCGCCGGGTTTGGCGTCCGCGGCGACCTGAGCCTTCTGCTCCCAAACCGCTCTTCCTTCGTACTGGTGCAGTTCCTTGATGCCGAGTGCGGGCTCCGCCGTCTTGGTCGGATCGGGCGGCTCCGTGACCGGGCCGACGAACGTCAACGGACTGCCCTTTGGCGGGGTGATCTTGTTGACGAACGTCTTGGCCTCCGCGTCGGGCTGCGCGGTCGGGTAGGTGTGCCAGCCGGGGGCGAGCTCGATGGTCAGCTTCCACGTGACAGTTTCGCCTCGCCTGGCCGTCGCCGGCTCGACGGCGGCCTCGACCTTTTTCACGACGTTTTCGAACTTCCGCTGGCCGACCTGGGCCGGCGCCGCGGCCGCGGTCAGCGGGACCAACAGGGCGGCGAGGAGCAGGCGGTTCATGCGTGCGGTCCTCAATCAGTCTCGGTTAGCCGCG
>DASXAN010001118.1:0-5515 GCA_036406755.1 Gemmataceae bacterium | reverse complement strand
ACGGACACCGCGGAGCGGTACACCGTCACCGTCCTGCACCGCCAGCAGGCCCAGATCGACGAGCCGACGACGGTCGGCTTCCAGTTCGCCGACGGCGACGACTTCCCGGTCCGCGTCCCGGTCGTGCCGCAGGGCGGCCAGTATTTCGCCCCCGGTGACTCACCGGGGGCGAATTATCGGGTCGAGCCGCTGCCGGACCACCGCGTCCGGGTGACGGTCGAGCTGCCGGAGAAGCCGGTGCAGGTGGCCGTGGACCCGGATCAGGTGCTCGAGGACGTGGACCCGGCCAACAACTACTGGAAGCCCCGCGAGCGGTGGCGGTGGACGCCCCTGTACACGCAGCTGGAAGAAGCCGACCTGATGAACGACTACGACCGGTGGAACTTCATCGTCGGCCCGTGGGTGTACGCCTCGGCGACGCGGGACCCGTGGTTCCAGCGGCCCAGCTACGCCGGCCTGCGGGCCGGGGCGTTCCGCACCCAGCAGTACGACGGCGGGGTGTACGCCGCCCTTCGCAGCGACTACCGCGACCTGGTGATCGGCGTGGACGGGCTGATCGACCACTGGCCGCTGCCCAAGACGCAGATCGGCTACGTGGTCGAGCAGCGGGTGGCCGGACCGATCGGCCCCAACGGCCCGGACAGCGTCTTCCGGGCGGTCCTCTACGGGCGGTACGTGTTGCAGTACACGTCGGCGTTGTACATGAACCCGATGCAGTACGTGGAGGTGTTCGGCACGTACCAGCAGAACCCGCTGCCGTTCGCCCGGCACGACGAGCCGGGGGCGGAGCGGCCGGACCGGATCGCGGCCGGCGGGCTGCACTACCACATCGACTACACCACCCCGTACTGGGACCCGGAGGCCGGGTTCCGGTTCGACGCCACCTACACCGGCGGGGAGACCCAGCTCCAGAATCGCGGCGACGTGCCGCTGCACAAATTCGAGTCGCAACTGACCTACGTCACCACCCCGCCGGCCGGGTATGGGTATCTCTCGGACACGCGGCTGGCGGTGCGAGGGTCGGTGGCCGGGGCGCTGCCGGACGAGGGCGAACACTTCGCCCTCGGCGGGGCGACCTTGTTCCGCGGGTTCGACCTGGCCGAGCGGCAGGGGAGTTTCCTGTGGGTGGGCAACGTCGAGTGGCGGCTGCCGGTGTTGCGGCGGGTGTGCTGGGACGCCGCTGACCACGTGGTGGGCCTGCGGAACGTGTGGGTGGCGCCGTTCTACGACGTGGGGGAGATCTACGCGAACGGCCATTCGGTGGACGGGGTGGCGCATGCCCTGGGGGTCGGGCTGCGGGCGGACGTGGCCTGGTTCAGTTTCATCGAGCGGTCGATGCTGCGGCTGGACCTGGCGAAGACGCTCAACGCGGCGTCGCCGTGGCAGGTGTGGGTCGGCGTCCAGCACGCGTTTTAAGCAAGAAATGAACCACAGATGCACACGGATGGACACAGATAAAGCAAGAAGAATGCATTTCTCTTTCTGATCTGTGTGCATCTGTGTGCATCTGTGGTTCATTCTTTCTGATCAAGGAGGCTGGTGATGAGTCGCGTTCGCGTTCTGGTCGGCACCCGCAAGGGGGCCTTCGTCCTGACGGCCGACGGCAAGCGGGAGAACTGGGACGTCAGCGGCCCGTTCTTCGGCGGCTGGGAGATCTATCACGTCAAGGGCTCGCCGGCCGACCCGAACCGCATCTACGCCTCGCAGTCGAGCGGCTGGTTCGGCCAGAAGATCCAGCGGTCCGACGACGGCGGCAAGACCTGGCAGCCGGTCGGCGACAAGTTCGCTTACGAGGGCACCCCCGGCACCCACCTGTGGTACGACGGCACGCCGCACCCGTGGGAGTTCAAGCGCATCTGGCACCTGGAGCCGTCCCTGGACGACCCGGACACCGTCTACGCCGGGGCCGAGGACGCCGCGATCTTCCGCTCGACCGACGGCGGCCAGACGTGGCAGGAACTGCCGGGCCTCCGCGGCGTCTCCGGCTCCTGCTGGCAACCCGGGGCCGGCGGCATGGGCCTGCACACCATCCTGATCGACCCGACCAACCCGAAGCGGATGCACATCGCCATCTCGGCCGCCGGGGCGTTCCGCACCGACGACGGCGGCTCGACCTGGAAGGCGACCAACCGCGGCCTGCACTCGCAATACATCCCCGACCCGAAGGCCGAGGTCGGCCACTGCGTCCACCGCATCGCTTTCAGCCGGCAGCGGCCGAACGTCCTGTTCATGCAGAAGCACTGGGACGTGCTGCGGAGCGACGACGCCGGCGACAACTGGGTGGAGGTCAGCGGCAACCTGCCGACCGACTTCGGCTTCCCGATCGACGTCCACGCCCACGAGCCGGAGACGGTCTACGTCGTGCCGATCCTGAGCGACTCGGAGCACTACCCGCCGGAGGGCAAGTTGCGGGTCTACCGCAGCCGCACCGGCGGCAACGAGTGGGAGCCGCTGACCGACGGCCTGCCGCAGCAGAATTGTTACGTCAACGTGTTGCGGGACGCGATGGCGGTGGATACCCTCGACCGGTGCGGCGTGTACTTCGGCACGACCGGCGGGCAGGTGTACGCCTCGGCCGACGGCGGCGACCACTGGTCGGCGATCGTCACCCACCTGCCGCCGGTGGTGGCGGTGGAGGTGCAGACGTTGCCATGACCAACTCGGCCCTGCGGTGGCGGTATTACGGCGGCCCGATGGCGGTCGTGGGCATCGCCATCGGCCTGGGCCTCGGGGCGGTCTTCCTCACCGTCGGCTCCATGGTCTGGCGGACGGAGGAGGAGTACGCCAGGAACGGCGTCGCCGCCACGGCGACCGTCACCCGCAAGGACAACCGGGTCGAGCCGCGGACCGGTCCGAAGAGCGGCCCGCGGACCGTCTACACGCTGCACTACCGCTACCAGGACGGCCAGGGCCAGCCGCACGACGGCGGCGACAACGTCGATGCGAGTGCCTGGAACCATTACCAGAAGGGCCAGCTGGTGTCGATCGAGTACCTGCGGGACAAGCCGGGCACGAGCCGGGTGGCGGTGCGGTCGTTCTGGGCCACGTGGGGCTACCTGTTCGCGCTCGCCGGCGGCGGCCTGCTCGTCGGCGGGACGTTGTTGTTCGGCATCGGCGGCTGGGTGTGGGCGGGCCGCAAGGCCCGGCTGGTGCGGGACGGCGAGCCGTTCCTGGGCGTCGTGACGGACCACGACACCCGCACGTCAGGCAAGAGCCGGCAGACGTCGTACCGACTGCGGTACGCGTTCACGGACGCCGCCGGCACCGAACAGACGGGGAAAAGCTGCTGGCTGCCGCGGGGGATGGAGTCGCGGTGGCCGGTCAACGCGCCGATCGTGGTGTTGCAGGACCCGGCGAACCCGGCCCGGTTCGAGGTGGACATCTTCGAGGCCCGGGCCGACGACCTGGCCCGCCTGCGGGGCGATTCCGCGGAGGAGGCCAAGGAGTAGGCCCGACATTTCGTGTTCACTTCTCTTGATGGAGGCAAGGAAGCCGCCATGATCCGAGTCGTACTTCCGTACCATCTGCGGACGCTGGCGAACGTCGGCGGGGCCGAGGTGACGGTGTCGGTGGAGGGCCCGGTGACGCAGCGGGCGGTGCTGGACGCGTTGGAGGCGCGGTACCCGGTGCTGCGGGGGACGATCCGGGACCACGGGTCGCTGAAGCGGCGGCCGATGCTGCGGTTTTTCGCCTGTGACGCGGACCTGTCGAACGACCCGCCGGAGGCGCCGCTGCCGGCGGCGGTGGCGAATGGGGCGGAGGCGCTGTGGATCATCGGGGCGATCGCGGGCGGGTAGATGCGAACCGTTCTCGTCCCGCCAGCATCTAACTTGTAGCGGTCAAGGAACTCCTCGGGAAAACCGAAGGTGGCCACCTTGACCCATGGCTGGAAACAGCCGATACTGATATAGGCACTCACGGGCAGGTGTCGGGGCCGCAAGGCCATCCGGCTGATAACTATGAATTGACCTGCTTCGGACAGGGTTCGGGTCACACCGGGCTTTGTGCCTATCGAACTCGACGGGGCGGGGCGGTCAACAGGCCACCCCGCCCCGTTCCGTTTACGGAATGCGGGTGATCCCCAAGTCCCTGGCCGCAATGACGTCGTAGCACGTCGCGTCGCCGGCGAGGCAGTCCCCGACAGCACCGCAGACCATGTCGGCAAGCTGAATCAGTTCTTCCGGTCCCGATCCGCGGAACTTCACCTTGCCCACCAACGACGCCCCGGGCCGCACGCCCGACCGCTGCTCCCGGAACTTCTGCTTGATGACCGTCAGGAACCTGCGGTCCCGGTTGTTGTCAACGACCACCAACTCGTTCAACGGTCGGTTCCGGCCCGTCTCAGCCGCCCTGCGGATTTCCTCTTCCAAGTAAACGCCGCGCAGGCTGACGGCCAGGGAAACGGCACAGGCCCAGTGAAGCACCGACGCGCCGGCCGCACGCCATTCCGGATGCTGTTTGTCCACCGAAGCGACCGTAAACCGGAAGGGGTGACCCATCGCCGCTTGGAAGTAGGCGACGCGCCGCTCCGCGGTGAGGGGCTTGCTTGCCTTGTATTCGTAGCCTTCCAGCCCGGCCTCCTGCTGGAATTGCCGAACCCCGGTCCGATAGGCTTCGACTGCCGCTTGCGTCGGTAACCAGACGGCGGCCAGGCGAAAGTACGGAGACACAGGCCCTGTTTCATCCGACTCGTCAATGAACGTCGGCATGGAAAGGCCGCTGGGTGACACCGAGGTTCTGGGTAATGTACCGTTCGGGGATTTTATCCACGCCGGACGAAAAGCCACGCAGAAGGCCCCATCGCCGGCGACGCCCCAGGCAATGGGTTGGCGGCCTCGCTCGACGGTATCATGCATACGGAACTTCTCCACATGCTGGGGGTTGCCCCCTGGTGAAGTCCGAGCAGAGCGACGGAACATGGCGACCGAGAACCAGACCGAACCGCTGAAGGACGGCACCTACGTCCGCATCCTCAATTCGGGCTTTCACCGCGCGCGGATCGCGGAGTACCGCGGGCCGTTCGGGCCCAAAGGTGCCCGCATCTACCGCGTCCTCGTGTCGAAGAAGCCGCGCATGTACGTCGAGGTCCGGGAGGATCAGCTCGAGGTGCTGAACGGCGGGTGAGTTTCGCCGCATGTGAAACGACCAGGGCGGCCGACTGTGTCGGCCGCCCTGGTCGTTTCCGGATCGGTCGCTCCCAACGGGTCAGTCCGCCGGTTTGCCGACTTCCACTCACGCCCCGTAGCCGAGGCACCGCAGGGCTTCCGTCGCGTGCCGGTCGCCCTGGGCTGCTGCCCGCTGGTACCAGTACACGGCCGCGGTCAGGTCCTGCGGCACGCCGCAGCCCTTCTCGTACAGGGTGCCGAGGTTCGCCTGGGCGACGGCGAAGTCCTGGTCGGCGGCCAGGCGGTACAGCCGGGCGGCCTCGAACACGTTCAGGCCCACGCCACAGCCGTGCTCGTACAGGTAGCCGAGGTTGGTCTCGGCCTGGGCGAAGTTCTGGGCGGCGGCCAGG
>DASXAN010001117.1:0-13372 GCA_036406755.1 Gemmataceae bacterium | reverse complement strand
AGGAGCGCGACGGCGTCCGCGACGTCCTCCGGTTCGCCCTGCCGCCGGAGGGCCGTCACCCGGATCTCCTCCTCCGCCTCCTTCTCCGTCTTGCCGCTGGCCGCGCTGTTCATGTCCGTCCTCGTCGACCCCGGCGCAACGGCATTCACCCGGATTCCCTTGGGCCCAAGCTCGGCGGCCAAGACCCGGGTCATGACGTCGATGGCCCCTTTGGTCAGCGAGTAAACGACGGACCCCGGGTAGGCCATGCGGCTGATCGCGCTGGTGATGTTGATAATGCACCCGCCGTTCGGCAGCATCGCGGCCGCCTGCTGGGCGCACAGCAGATAGCCGCGGACATTCAATCCGAGGTGCCGGTCGATGTCCTCGGCCGTGACCTCGGGCAGGAAGGCCCGCTTCATGACGGCAGCGTTGTTGACCAGGATGTCGAGCCTGCCGAATGCCTTTCGGACCTCGGCGAAGAGCCCGGGGATGGCGGCCGGGTCGCCGATGTCGGCCCGGACGGCGACGGCCGTGCCGCCGGCTTTCGTGATGGCGGCCACGACGTCGTCGGCGGCCGCGCCGCTCGCGCTGTAGTTGACGGCCACCCGCGCGCCGTCGGCCGCGAGCCGTTTGGCGATCGCCGCCCCGATCCCGCGGGAGGCCCCGGTGACGAGGGCGACCTTGCCGGCCAGCCGTTTGTCTGCCATGCGAACGCTCCTGGAGGTTGGCCGCGGGCACCGGCCGGGAGTCGCGGAAGGGACGCCCGACCGCTGGCCAGTTTATGGATGGCCGGCAGAGCAGGCCGTTCGGGCGCCGCCAGTTGCCGAGCCACCCGCGGACCGACGGCCCTTGACCGGCTGGCCCGAACCGGCCACAGTATCCTCAGCAGGCTGCCAGACACCCGCCGAGTTGCCATGTCCCACCGGTTCATTACGGCCACGGCTATCGTCGGCGCCGCACTCATCGCGGCGTGGCCGTCCCGCGCGCAGGATGCCTCGGCTCACCCGCCGGCGCCGGACCCGCAGACGGTGGAGTTCTTCGAGAAGAAGGTCCGGCCGGTCCTGGCAGAACACTGCTACGCCTGCCACTCCGCGGCCGCCGCCGCGGCAAAGAAACTGAAGGGCGGACTCCGGCTCGACACCGCCGACGGGCTCCTCAGCAGCGGCGATGGCGGTCCTTCGGTCGTCCCCGGCAAGCCGGCCGACAGCCTGCTCGTCAAGGCCGTTCGCCACGCCGCCGACCTGAAGATGCCACCGAAGGGCAAGCTGCCCGACGCGGTCGTTGCCGACCTGGAGCGTTGGGTCGCTGCCGGGGCGCCGTACCCACCTTCCACCGGGGCCGCCGAACGGCATCGCGCCTCGGGGCCTGCCCGCTCGGCAGGTGAGTCGCAAGCACCGGGCCTTTGGGCCTACCGCCCGGTCGGCCGGCCGCCAGTTCCCGCCGTCCGCGACACCGCCTGGCCGGTCAACGACATCGACCGGTTCGTCCTCGCCCGGCTGGAGGCCGCGGGGCTGCGGCCGGCCGCCGACGCCGACCGGGCCGCCCTCGCCCGCCGCCTCCACTACGACCTCACCGGCCTGCCCCCGACGACCGAGGAGGTGGACGCCTTCGTCGCCGACCCGCGGCCGGACGCCTACGAACGGCTGGTCGACCGGCTGCTGGCGTCCGCGGGGTTCGGCGAGCGGTGGGGCCGGCACTGGCTCGACGTCGCCCGGTTCGCCGAATCGGTCACCCTCCGCGGGCTGGTCTTCCAGGAGGCGTGGCGGTATCGGGACTACGTGATCGACACCTTCGACGGGGACGTGCCGTTCGACCGGTTCGTCCGAGAGCAAGTCGCCGGCGACCTGCTGCCCGCGGCCACGCCGGCCGACCGGCGCCGGCAACTCGTGGCCACCGGGTTCCTGGTGCTCGGCAACACCAACTTGGAAGAGCAGGACAAGGCCCAACTCCGCATGGACGTGGTGGACGAGCAGCTGGACGTGATCGGCAAAGGGGTGCTCGCCCAGACCGTCACGTGCGCCCGGTGCCACGACCACAAGTTTGACCCGATCCCGACCGACGACTACTACGCCCTGGCCGGCATCCTGCGAAACGCCCGGGCCCTGGAGGACGCCAACGTCTCGAAGTGGGTCGAGGTGCCGCTGCCGGCCGAGCCGGACGAGGAGCGGCGGCTGGCCCGCCATGCTGCGGCTGTCGCAGCCCTCAAGACCCGGCTCGCGGCGGAGCGGGCCAAGCGGCCGGCCGCAGCCGCCACGAGGGGCCCGCTGCCGGTCCGGGACGTGCCCGGGATCGTCGTCGACGACACCGCCGCGAAGAAGGTCGGCGCGTGGAAGGAGTCGCAGTCCACCGGCACCTACATTGGGGCCGGCTACGTCCACGACCTCAATGAGGGCAAGGGGACCAAGACGCTGACGTTCCACCCGGACCTGCCGGCGTCGGGTCGGTACGACGTGCGCCTGGCCTACTCGCCCGGCAAGAGCCGCTCGGCGGCCGTGCCGGTGACGGTGTTCAGCGCCGACGGCGAACGGACCGTCGCCGTGGACATGCGGCAGCCGCCGCCGGTCGACGGGCGGTACGTCTCCCTCGGCCGGTTCCAGTTCGAGCGGAACGGCCAGGGGTTCGTCATCGTCTCCAACGAGGGGACGACTGGGCACGTCACCGCGGACGCCGTCGTCTTCCTACCGGCCGACGGCCCCTCGGCTGACCCGGCCCCGGTGGACGACCCGGTGGCGAAGCTGGAGGCCGAGCTGAAGCGGCTGCAGGCGGCCGGCCCGAGGCGGGCGACGGCCATGTCGGTCGTCGAGGACAAGCAGCCGGCGGATACGCGGGTCCACGTCCGCGGCAGCGTCCACACGCTGGGCGAGCCGGTGCCACGGGGCTTCCTGAGGGTCGCCACCCGCGGGACGCCACCCGCCATCCCCGCCGGGGAGGGCGGCCGCCGGCAGCTCGCCGGCTGGATCGCGTCGCCCGACAACCCGCTGACCGCCCGGGTCTTCGTCAACCGGGCGTGGCACTGGCTGTTCGGTGCCGGTCTCGTGCGCACGACGGACAACTTCGGCACGACCGGCGAGCCGCCGTCGCACCCGGACCTGCTCGACCACCTCGCCGGGCGGTTCGTCGCCGACGGCTGGTCGGTGAAGTCGCTCGTCCGCCGCATCGTGCTGAGTCGGACGTACCGGCAGTCGGCGGCCGCCGCGGCCGCGGCGGCGGCAACGGACCCCGAGAACCGTCTCCTTGCCCGGCAGAATCGCCGCCGGCTGGACGCGGAGTGCATCCGCGACACGATGCTTGCCGTGGCGGGGAGCCTGCGGCGGGACCGCGGCGGCCGGACGTTCCCGGCCGACCTGGCGGCCGACTACGGCTACCGGGCCGACGACGGCCGCCGGAGCGTCTACCTGCCCGCGTTCCGCAACGCCCGGCCGGAGCTGCTCGAGGCGTTCGACATGGCCGACCCGAGCGTGGTCACGGGCCGGCGGGACGCCAGCACCGTCGCCCCGCAGGCGCTGGCCCTGTTGAACCACCCGCTTGTCATCGGACAGGCCCGACTCGGCGCCGGGCGGCTGCTCGCCGGCCCGGACCCGGACGACGCGGCGCGGGTGGACCGGGCGTACCGGGTGGCCCTCGGCCGGCCGCCGACGGCCGGCGAGCGGCGGGTAGCCCTCCGATACCTGCGGGCCGCCGCGGACTGGCCGGAGGCGTGGGCCGTGTTCGTGCAGTCACTGTTCGCGTCGATCGAGTTCCGGTTCGTCAACTGAGGGCACCGTCGTGTTCGCTCCGATCAGTCGCCGGGCGTGGCTTCGGCAGTCGGCGTGCGGGTTCGGGGCGCTGGCCCTGGCCGGGCTGACCGCCCGCGAGTCCGCGGCCGCCGACCCGCTCGCGCCGAAGCCGCCGCACTTCGCCCCGAAGGCGAAGCGGGTCATCTTCCTGTTCATGCAGGGCGGCGTCAGCCACGTCGACTCCTACGACTACAAGCCGCGGCTGGCCCGGGACGACGGCAAGATGCTGCCGTTCGACGACGCCCGCGACCGGGCCAAGACCGGCGAGCTCGGGCCGGCCAAGCGGGTGATGAAATCGCCGTGGGCGTTCGCCCAGCGCGGCCGGTGCGGCCGGTGGACGTCCGACCTGTTTCCCGAAGTCAACGCGCACGTCGACGACCTGTGTTTCCTGCACGGGCTGCACACGGAGGGCGTGGCCCACGGCCCGGCGACGCTCTTCCTCCACTGCGGGGCGACCACGTTCGTCCGCCCGTCGATGGGCTCATGGGTGCTGTACGGGCTGGGGTCGGACAACCAGAACCTGCCCGGGTTCGTGTCGATCGCCCCGTCGGCAGGCAACGGCGGGGCCCGCAACTACGGCCCGGCGTTCCTCCCGGCCGTCTACCAGGGGACGCCCGTCGGCCGGGCCGGCGGGCCGGCGTCCGAGGCGACCATCCGCAACCTGACGAACGCCGCCCGATCGCCGGCCGCCCAGGCCGAACTGTTCGGCCTGCTCCGCGAGCTGAACGCCGAGCAACTCAAGCGGGCCCCCGGCGACGCCGAGTTCGAGGCGGTCGCCGGGTCGTACGAGTTGGCCTGGCGGATGCAGTGCCACGCCCCGGACGTGCTCGACCTGTCGAAGGAGACGGCCGAGACGCACCGCCTGTACGGCATCGGAGCCGGGCCGACCGACACGTTCGGCCGGCAGTGCCTGATGGCCCGCCGGCTGTGCGAGGCCGGCGTCCGCTACGTCCAGGTCACCTACGGCGACAACACCGCCAACCCGGCCTGGGACCAGCACACGAATCTACCGAAGCACGGCGACCACGCCCGGGCGGTGGATAAGCCGATCGCCGGGCTCCTGGCCGACCTGAAGCGGCGGGGGCTGCTCCGGGACACGCTCGTCTGGTGGGGCGGTGAGTTCGGCCGGACGCCGTACGCCGAGAAGAACGGCACCGGTCGGGACCACAACCCGGGCGGGTTCACCGTCTGGCTGGCCGGCGGCGGGGTCAAGCCCGGGTTCGCGTTCGGGGCGACGGACGAGTTCGGCCACCGGGCGGTGGCTGACCGCGTGCACATGCACGACCTCCACGCGACGATCCTGCACCTGCTCGGCCTGGACCACGAGCGGCTGACGTACCGGTACGCCGGCCGCGACTTCCGCCTGACCGACGTGAGCGGCCGTGTGGTGCACGACATCATCGCGTGAGTTGCGGGAGGACCGCGGCGGGGAGACGCCGTTTGACTCCGGGACTACGCGCCGCCTCACCCGGCTTCGGCCGCGATTTTCACGGCCATCGCCAGGTCGGCCTCGGCGTACAGCTGGGTGACGTCGGCCTGGCTGTGGCTGAGGACGACCTGCGCCGCCTCCAGCCCGAACCGGCGGGTGTCCGCCGCCCGCATGTGCCGCAGGCGGTGTGGGTGCCACCGCGGCGCCCCGGCCCGCGTGACGGACACCGCGTGGGCGTCGCTCCCCGGGCCGGGCGCCGGTGAGCAGCTGCAGGCGGCGGGCGATGGCGGTGGGCGGCGGCCGCCCGCCTCCCACTTGGCGATGACGCGGGCGCACTCGGCCCGCGACGCCGTAGTGCCGTACGTGCCGAGCAGCACATCGCGGCGGTGGCCCGGCCCGTCGGGCGGGGTCACGACGGCCTGCCCGGACTGCCTTTGGAGACAGTAGCTGGGAACGGAACGGGAACGGTCGGACATGCGGTCAACCCCCGCGCGGAAGACTTCCGCGCCGTTTCGGGTTTTCGCCGCACTTCCGACGGTCGGAAGGTACGCCACAAGGGGCGTCGGACAAGCGGGTTCAGACAGCTCCCCGAGTGAGACACTCTTCGTAACACGTCGCGCGCGAACCCCGAGAGTTCCGTTAAAGCCCCGGGTAGGGCATACCGGCACACAAGTACACATAATTCGACGTTCCGACGCTGCGGAACGCCGGCGGGAAAGGGAAAAATCTCGCCGGAGGAGTAATAAACGGACCGGCCCGAAGGCTACTCGGTGTACGGAGTGAGTAGGAGCATCGCCTGAGTTGGGCGGCTGCTCGAGGTCCATCAGCAGAACGGTACGAACAATGGACTCGAAGAAGTTCCTGTGTGTCACCGTCCTCGGCGTGACAGGGCTCGCGGCCTGGCATGAGGCGGCGGAGCCGGCCGACGACCGGCATCCCCACACCCATCAGGAGTCCCCGGCCTCGGACACATTCCGGCTCCCGTCGCCGACGGTCGTCGCGAGCGGCGTCGTCCCCGGCACACCTTACGGGTTGCCTGGACTGAGCCGGTAAGGACTCGGTGCGGGGGGGCGGACCCGCGGGTCCGCCCGCCTCCTCCCGATACGTACGTGGCGATTTTGTCCGGTAGTTTCTCGGCCGCGGCGAGCAGCTCGCCGGTATATCATCTCCGTAGCGGCGCTCACGGACCACGACCCTGCCAACTGCCCACGGGTCCGTCGGTTGGCCCCTCGCCCCGCCGCGGAGAGGGTCCCCGTCATGTCCGTCGAACTCCCTATCACTGACGACCTCGTCGAGGCCTGCCTGAGGTGCCCGCGGAAGGCCTACCTGCGGCTTACCGGCGTCCCTGGCCAGCCGTCGGCGTACGTCGCGCTTCAGCGCACCCTCGACGAGGAACACCGGGCGGCCGCCCGCGCCGCCTGGCTCCGCCGCCGCCCCCTGGCCACGGTCGCCGCCGACCCGCCGTCGATCGCCGCCGCCGGCGGGGCCCAGGTCATTACCGGCCTCACCGTCAGCGACGCCGGCGAGGCGTGCCGGTTCGACGCCCTCGAACGCATCGACGACAGGCCGGGGGCGGCCCCCCGGTACGCCCCGGTGGCGTTCGTCCGCCCGAACCGGGTGACCGTCGTCGACCGACTCCGCCTGGCGTTCGGGGCTGGGGTCCTCGCCCGCGTCCAGAGGACCCGGCCCGCGACCGGGCGGATCGTCCACGGCCCGAAGTTCATCCCCCTGAAGGTCGACCCGGGGCGGCTGACCCGCCGCGCCCGCGCCGCGGCGGCCGCGGTCAAGGCGCTGGCCGACCACCCGCCGCCCGTCGTCCTCAACCGCCACTGCCCGGAGTGCGAGTACCGCGACCGGTGCCGGGCGGACGCCGAGGCGCGGGACGACCTCAGCCTGCTCCAGGGCCTGTCCCCCCTCGACATCGAGCACCAGAACAAGAAGGGGATTTTCACCGTCGCCCAGCTCTCCTACACGTTCCGCCCGGGCCGGTTCCGCATGCTGAACCAGCACGGCAGCCGGCGGCACGACCCCGCCCTGCAGGCCCTGGCCGTCCGTGAGGACACGGTGTATGTCGCCCGGCCGCCCGAGCTCCCGGCCGCGGCGACCGAGGTCTACCTGGACGTGGAAGGGCTAACCGACCCGGACCGGTACTACCTGATCGGACTGCTCGTGGTGCGGGGCGACACCTGCCGGCACCACAGCTTCTGGGCCAACGGGCCGGCCCACGAGCCGGCGATGTGGCGGTCCTTCCTCCGGCTGGTTGCCGGCCTCGGCGACGACCTCGCGGTGTTCCACTACGGCAGCTACGAGACCCGGTTCCTGAAGCGGATGGCCGCCCGCCACGGCGGGGACCCACTCCTCCTCGGCCGGGTCAAGGATCGTGCGGTCAACGTCCTGGGCGCGATCCAGTGCCGGGTATTCTTCCCCACCCACGGCAACGGCCTGAAGGCCGTCGCCGGCCGGCTCGGGTTCCGGTGGGCGGCGGCCGACCCGTCCGGGCTCCAGGCCGTCGTCTGGCGGCACCGGTGGGAGGCGGCCCGGGACGCCGCCGCCAAGCAGGCCCTGCTCGACTACAACCGGGACGACTGCGCCGCCCTCCGGCGGGTGGTCGAGTTCCTCCGCGGCCTCGGCGGGGCCGGTCCGCGGTCGGAGGCGGACCCCAAGGTGGCGGCGGTCGACGCGGTCCGGGGGGCCTGCGTTCACAAATTCGGGGACCCCGACTTTGTCGTCCCCGAGTTCAACCGGATCGTCCGGTGCGCTTACTTCGACTACCAGCGAGACAAGGTCCTGTTCCGGACCAACCCGGCCGTGCGGAAGGCCGTCCGCCGGATTCGGCAGCCCGCGCCGCGGTGCAAAGTCGACCGGGAGGCGACCGTCCCGCGGCCGGAGTCATGCCCGCAGTGCGGTTCGAGCAACCTCCACGTCCGGGGTCACCACCAGAGGACGACGGTCGAATTGAAGCCCGTCCGGGGCGGGTTGAAGCGGTGGGTGACGCGGCATCAGGGGAAGTCGTACCAGTGTCGCCGGTGTGGGCACGTCATGTTGCCCTGGGTCTGCACCCCGGGCCGCCACCAGAAGTACGGGTGGACCATTTGCGCGTGGGTCGCCTACGCCACCGTCGCCCTGCGGGTGACGACCGAGGCGGCGGCAGATGTGTTGCGGGACCTGTTCGGGATACCGCTCCAGCGTGCGGAGGTGCCCCGCTATCGGGGCTTCGCAGCCGACCGGTACCGGGGGACCTACGAGTCGATCCTGGCCGGGCTGCGGGCCGGGCCGGTCGTCCACGCCGACGAGACGTGGGCCCCGACCAAGCGGCCGGCGCAGCGAGGGTACGTGTGGGTGTTCGCCAACCCGACCGCGGCCGCCTACGTCTACTCCCCGTCCCGGGACGGGGACACCGTCCGGGACGCCCTGGCCGGGTTCCGGGGGGTGCTGGTGTCGGACTTCTACGGCGGGTACGAAGGGATCGACTGCCCGCAGCAGAAGTGCCTGGTCCACCTGGCCCGGGACCTCAACGACGAGCTGGTCAAGAACCCATTCGACGACGACCTGAAGGGGCTGGCCGGCGGGTTCTCGGCCCTCATGCAGGCGGTGGTCGGGACGATCGACCGGCACGGGCTGAAGGCGCACTTCCTCGGGAAGCACAGGCGGGACGTGGACCGGTTCTACGCCCGTCACGTGGAGGTGGCGGACGGGTCGGCGGCGGCGGGCCGGTTCCGCGAGCGGCTGGCGCGGTGGCGGCCGAAGCTGTTCACGTTCCTGGACCACGACGGGGTGCCGTGGAACAACAACAACGCCGAGAACGCGGTCAAGCGGTTCGTCACCCGGCGAAAGGCGATGGGCGGGACCGGGGCCCTCACGGAGAACGGGCTGCGGGACTTCCTGGTGCTCCTGAGCGTCTACCAGACGCTGCGGTACCGGGGGCTGAACTTCTGGCAGTTCCTGCGGTCCGGGGAGACCGACATCGACAGGTTCACGGGCCGGGGCCGCCAAGCGCCGGGGTCGTCATCACGACCGCGTCTGCTGACGGACCCCGTGCCTCGCCCAGTCGACCGCGACCTGGCATCGCTCATCAAAGTTTGGCCCACGCTGTTGGACCCGATCCGGGCTGGCATCCTGGCAATGGTCCGGGCAGCCGGCGGCTTGGGGGGCAGGCACTATCGGCCGCGTCGGAAGGCGCGCGTCGACACCGGCGGGTGCACGTAGTCCCGTGTGACTACCGGGCCGGACCAGGCGTGAGTGGCCGCCCAGGCGCGGGCGGCGGTCCGACACTTGGCGGCCCTGGGGAGCGGGCCGGGGGCGGCGCTGATCGACCGGGACCCGAAGTTCACCCCTGAGTTCGACGCCGCCCTATGCGCAGCTGGCATGACCGTCAAGCGGCTGGGGCCGTTCGCCCCGAACCTGTACGCCTGCGCCGAGCGGTGGGTGCGGAGCGCGAAGCAGGAATGTCTGTACCACTTCGTGGTGTTCGGCGAGCGGCACCTGCGGCACCTGCTGAGCGAGCACGCCGAGCACTTCAATCACGAGCGGTCCCACCAAGCCGTCGGCAACCGGCCGCCGGCCGGACCGGACCCGCCACAGGGCGGCCGCGCCGGCCGACGTCGTCTGTCGCGCCCGGCTGGGCGGACTGCCGGGGCACAACCAGCGGCGGGAAGCGCAAGGTGGCACGAGCGCCGCATGGGTTTCCGGGTGACGCCGTCAGCGGTGGTACTGCGTGCTCGGGCCGCGCAGCTCCTTCCACACCCGATTGCACACGGACACTGCCTCAGGTGGCAGCGGCCCTTGCTCCAGCGAATCCAGGTTCTCGCGCAGCTGCTCTGGACGGGAGGCACCGACGATCACCGAATCGACCGGCGGGTGGTGCCGCACCCAGGCCAGCGCCAGGCCGGCGAGTGACCGGCCCACCTTGGTGGCGGTCGTCGCCAGTTCGGCGACGGCGGCGAAGTTGGCGGGGTGCCAGTACCGGTCCTTGTATGCCGGCATCAGCTCGAACCGCGTGCCGGCGACTGGGCCGGCGGGCTGGTGCTTGCCGGTCAGCAGGCCGCCCGCGAGCGGGTTGTAGGCGACGACACCGACGCCGAGAGCGTTCGCCATCGGCAGCAGCTCCGGCTCGATGCCGCGGGCGAGCAGGTTGTACAGCGGCTGCACCACCCGGACCGGCGGCCAATCGTGCTTGTCCGCCAACCCGTTGAGCCGGGACACCTGCCAGGCCGCGTAGTTCGACGCCCCGACGTGCCGAACCTTGCCGGCCCGGACCAAGCGGGCCATCGCCTCCAGCGATTCGTCCATCGGGGTCAGCGGGTCGGGCTGGTGCAGGTAGTATAGGTCGAGGTAATCGGTCCGCAGCCGCCGCAGGCTGGCGTCGATCCCTTTCTCGATCGCGGCGCGGGACAGGCCGCTGTCGGCGGGACCGTCGCCGACTTTGATGCCGACCTTGCTGGCCAGCACGACCCGGTCGCGACGGCCGGCCAGGATGCGGCCGACGATTTCCTCCGACCGGCCGCCGGCGTAGACGTTGGCCGTGTCGATGAAGTTCACGCCGCGGTCGAGGGCGGCGGCGACCATGTCGGCGGCGGCCGGCTCGTCGGCCTGGGCGCCGAACGTCATGGTGCCGAGGCAGACGCGGGAGACGGCCAGGTCGGTGCCGGGGAGGGTGCGAAGGTCCACGGTCGGTCTCGCTCAGTCGGGGATGAATCGGCGCAGATACCGCACGCTCTCCCGCGCCCACGCCTCCTCCTGCGCCGCCGACTCTGGCGGCGCCCCCTCCGGCGGCGGCCACAACTCCGCGATCGCGGTCACGTCTCGCCCCTGCCGCCGCAGCTCCGCGAGCACGCCCGGCACGTCGAGCTGCCCTTGCCCCGCCGGCCGGCCCTCGACCACGAACCCCTTGCCGTGCGGCAGCCGGGTGATCGCGTAGTCCTTCACGTGCAAGTTTACGACCCACCTGCCGAGCACCCGCAGCAGCGTCTCCACGTTCTCCACACACCCGATGGAGTTGGCCGTGTCCAGGCACAACCCGACCGCCGCGCTATCGACCCGCTCGAAAATGTCGGCGAGCACGGCGGCCCGGAACCGGTCGTGGTTCTCGACAGCCAGCCGCACACCGGCCCGCTCGAAGTCCGGGGCCACCGTCCGCAGCAGGGCCACCGCCTCGTCCGGCGTCGGCTCGTGGCCGTCGGCGTCGAGGACCGTCCGCAGGATCGGCGACGCTAACCGCTCCGCGATCCGCAGGTGCTGCCGCAGGTGGTCCGGGCGGCAGCCGCGGGTTCCGACCTCGAGCTCGATTCCCAGCCGGCGGGCGGCGGCGATCAGGTCGTCCCGCTCGGCGTCGGTCAGGCGGTCGAGCGGCAGGTTGTCGGCGATCTGCACGACCCGCACCCCAAGCTCGGCCGCCTTGGCGAGCAACTGGGGGGCGGTCAGCGGCCGCGGCGGCGGATACCCTGGCACGCCGACCGACCAGACGTAGGTGTACGACCCGACCCCTAGGCGCATGCCGCGTCCTCCGCCACCGGGGCCGGCCGCTCCGGCACGAGCGGCCGGGTCGGGTCGATGCGGGCGAACAGACCGGCGGAGACGAGCATCATGGCGGCGATCGGCACCAGCGGGGCGTTGTAGCCGAACCAGCCCACCAGGTAGCCGAACAGAACGCTGCCGGTGAACGCGCCGGCCTGCACGGCCGTGTTCATCGCCCCGCTCACCGCCCCGGCGAAGCGGCCGCCGATGTCCTGGCAGTTCGCCCAGTTCGACGGCAACATGCAGTCCATTGCCCCGTACCCCAGCGCCAGCGCCGCCACGCCGACGGCCTTGCCCGTCGTCACGGCCGCAGTCAGCAACAGCGCCGCCGACGCGGCCAGGGCGACCGACCCGACCAGCCGCCGCCCGGCCCGCAGGCCGAGCCGCCGGGAGAGGCGGTCGGCCAGCACGCCGCCGGCCAGGTTGCCGACCGCCCCGCACACGAACGGCAGGGCGGCGTAATACCCCATCTCCGCCTCCGTCAGCCCCCGACCCTTCACCAGGTAGGTGTGCAGCCGGCTCAGGTAGAAACTCGACCCCCAGCCGTAGCACCACGCCATCGCCAGGATCAACCACACTTGGCGGCTACGGAACAGCCGGCCCCACGGCACCCCGGCGTGGCCGGCGTCGCCGCCGCCGGCGGGCGGGTCGCGGTACCATGCGAACCACGCCGCCGCCCACGCCGCCCCGAGGCCGCCGAAGATCACGAACGCCGCCCGCCAGCCGAGGGCCGCCATCAGCGGCACGACGGCCAGCGGCGCCACCGCCCCGCCGACCCGGCTGGCCGCCCACACCGCCCCCTGGGTCCGGGCCCGCTCCGTCGGCCGGAACCACCGCCCCAGCGCCCCGGCCATGTTCGGGTAAGCCCCGGCTTCCCCGGCCCCGAAAAGCAACTGGACGGCGACCAGCATCGGGAAGCTCGACACCAGCCCGGTCAGGCAGGTGAACACGGACCACCAGACGACGATGCGGGTGATCACCCGCCGCTGGCCGAACCGGTCTCCCCACGCCCCGGTGGGGATTTCGAACAGCCCGTAGGAGAGGTAGAAGACGCCGAGCACCCACCCCCACCGGTCCTCGGGAATGCCGAGGTCGGCCTGCATCCGCACCCCGGCGACGGAGATGCACACCCGGTCCAGGTAGTTGAGGACGGACAGCACCACCAGGAAGGTCAGGACGGCCCCGCGGCGGGTCATGTGGCGGCCCGGGCGGGGACGCCGTTGCCGCGGCCGTTGTCCGCGTGCTCGTCGGCTTCCCCTCGCTCCGGCGTCGCGTCCTCCCGCGGGTCGAACATCAGCCCTGCCGCCCCGAACCCGCCGTCCACGTTCAGGACCGTGCCGTTGACGAAGCTGGCCTCGTCGGACGCCAGGAACAGCGCCGCCGCGGCGATCTCCCGGTGCTCGCCGTACCGCCGCTGCGGGATGCGGTCGTGGTAGGCCCGGCGGGTGGCCGGGGTGTGGTTGTCCCGGCTCTGGTCGGTGTCCACCGGCCCGGGGGCGATGGCGTTCACCGCCACCCCCTGCGGGGCCAGCTCCACGGCCATCACCCGGGTCAGCAGGATGACGCCGGCCTTGGCGGACCCGTAGGCGGCCCGCCCCTGGCCGCCCCGCTGGCCGGAGATGGACGCGACGTTGATGATCCGCCCGCCCCCTTGGCGGACCATGACCCGGGC
>DASXAN010001116.1:0-7698 GCA_036406755.1 Gemmataceae bacterium | reverse complement strand
CCGGCGTGGCCGGCGGGAGCGAGAACCTGCCGCCGGCAACGGCGAGGCGGCCGAGTCCACGAACATCCTCGGGCCGGTCGGCCGGCTGGCCGTCGGCGTGACAGCGCTGCTGCTCGGCGGTCTGCTCGTCGCGCACGCCTGGCAGGCGGACCGGGCCCACCGGCTGCACCTGGCCGCCTTCCGGGCCGCCGCGAAACTGAAGTCGCCCGAGCAGGCCGTGACCTACCTGGAGGCCGCGGCCCGCATCACCCCGGCCGACGCCGACTTGCAGTCCGAGTTGGGGCAGGCGTACCTGGACCGCGGGCAGCGGGAGCGGGAGCACGGCCTGGACGACGTGCGGCGGCTGGACCACGTCCGACTGACCGCGCTGGCGGCCGGGGTTGCCAACCCGGCCGCCGCGGCCGCCGCCGTGGCGGCATGGAAGGACCTGCCCCGGCCGACCACGGACCGGGTGCCGGCGGACCGGCGGGCAGCGGTGTTCGCGCACGCGATCGTCCCGGCGCTGGAGCACTTCGCCCTGGCCCGGCGGCTGTGCCCGCTGCTGCCCCGGCCGCACATGCGGTTCGCCGCCCACGCCGCCGAGCTGGTCCGGGCCGACGAGCCGATCACGTACTGGAAGCGGGCGCTGCTACTCGCCCCGGCCGACGCCGACCTGTGGTACTTCGCCGGCGTCCAGCGGCTGCGGGACGGCCACCCGGACGAAGCCTGGGCGGACTGGCGCAAGGCGCTGGAGCTGGCCCCGCGGCGTTCGCAGGAACAGCAGCGCAAGCACCTGGACCGCCTCGCCGCGATCGTGACGGCCGCTGCCCCGCACTTCGGGCCCGACCCACAGCGGCGCGGCGAGCAGTTGGCGGATCGCGTCCTGCCCGACCGGCCGGACGACCTGGTGGCCGCAGCCCGCGTCTTGGACTCGACGCTGTCCGCCTCCGGGCCGGCCCGGCCGCTACTAGACCGCGCCCTGGCCCTGCTCGCCGACCGGCCGGAGGGACTGTCGGCCGAGGAGAGTTACCTGAAGGCGCAGGTCGACGCGGCGCTCGGCCGGGATGAGGACGCCGTACGGGCCTACGAGCGGGCACTGACGTTCGCCCAGGCCAAGCCCGAATGGCGGTATCAGTTCGTCAAGCTGCTCATGGAGCGCGGGCGGTGGAAGGAAGCCCGGCGGGAACTTGAGTTCCTGCGGCGGGAGATGCCCAACTCGCAGCAGGTCAAGGACTGGATCGCCGAGGTGGACCGCGAGTTACTGATCCAGTGACCGGCTACAATGGCCGGCATGATCGAACTGCGCGGCGTCCGCAAGTCGCTGGGCGGGCGGGAGGTTCTCCGCCCGACCGACCTGGTCATGCCGGCCGGGCGGACGACCGTGCTGCTCGGTCCCAGCGGGTGCGGCAAGTCCACGCTGCTGCGGCTGATGCTCGGCCTACTGTGGCCGGACGCCGGCGAGGTGGTTTTCGACGGCCGGCCGCTGACCCCCGCCGCCGTCCTCGCCGCCCGCCGCCGGATGGGCTACGTCGTGCAGGACGGCGGCCTGTTCCCGCACCTGACGGCAGCCGGCAACGCCGCCGTCGTGGCCCACCACCTCGGCTGGCCGCGGGACCGGGTCGCCGCGCGGCTGGCCGAACTGGCGGCCTTGGCCCGCCTGCCGGCGGAATTCCTCGCCCGCTACCCGGCCCAGCTGTCCGGCGGGCAGCGGCAGCGGGTCGGGCTAATGCGGGCCCTGATGCTCGACCCAGCCGTGCTCCTACTCGACGAGCCGCTCGGCGCCCTCGACCCGCTCGTGCGGGCCGAGTTGCAGTCCGACCTGCGGGACGTGTTCCGCGCCCTGGCCAAGACGGTGGTGCTGGTGACGCACGACCTGGCCGAGGCGGCGTTCTTCGCCGACGAGGTCGTGCTGCTCCGCGACGGCCGGGTGGTGCAGCGGGGCCGGCCGGCGGACCTGGCCCGGTCGCCGGCCGAGCCGTTCGTCACCCAATTCATCCAGGCCCAGCGGCCGACCGAATTCCTCGCCGGGGCGGACGCATGAGGGCGCGGTTGCTCGTCGTCGCCGCCGCTGTCGTGGCCGGGTGCGCCCCGCCGGCCGGCGTCACCGTGGCGTCCAAGCAGGACGCGGAGACGACGCTGCTCGCCGAAATGGCAACGCAACTGGCCCGCGGGGCCGGCGTCGGCGCGCAACACAAGCAGGGCTGGGGCGGGACGCCAGTCGTCTGGCAGGCGCTGCGGGCCGGCGACGTGGACGCCTACCCCGAATACACCGGCACGCTGGCGCTACAAATCCTCCACGACCCGGCGCTCAAGGACGAGCGGGCGCTGCGGGCGGCGCTGGCCCCGCTCGGCGTCGGCCTGACCCGCCCGCTCGGCTTCGCCAACAACTACGCCCTCGGCCTAAGGGCCGATCGGGCGGCGGCACTCGGCGTTCATACGATCTCCGACCTCCGTGGGCACACCACCCTGCGGCTGCGGTTCTCCAGCGAGTTCATGGGCCGCTCCGACGGTTGGCCCGGCCTGAAGCGGCACTACGACCTGCCGCACGCCGACGTGGCCGGCATGGACCACCAGCTCGCCTACCGCGGTCTGTCGGCCGGCGACGTGGACGTGACCGACCTTTACACCACCGACGCGGAAATCCGCACCCGCCACCTCGCCGTCCTAACCGACGACCGCAACTTCTTCCCCGCCTACCAGGCCGTCTACGTCTACCGCCTCGACCTGGAGCGGCGCGCCCCGGACATGGTCGCCGCGCTGCGGCGACTGGAAGGGCAACTCGACGAGGACACGATGATCGGCCTGAACGAGCGGGCCAAGGAGGGCGGCGACCCGCCCCAGATCGCGGCCGAGTTCCTGGCGTCCCACGGGCTGACCGCGGAGTCGGGGGCGGAGACGCGGCTGGACCGGTTCGCCCGCCAGACCCGCGAACACCTCGTCATGGTCGGTGCGTCGCTGGCGGCCGCCGTGATTGTCGCGGTGCCGCTGGGCATTTTTGCGGCGCGGCGGCCCCTGCTGGGCCAGACCGTGCTGGGGGCCGCCGGCGTGGTGCAAACCGTCCCGGCGCTGGCGCTACTGGCCCTGCTCATCCCGCTGACCGGGCTGACGGGCGTCGTCCCGGCGCTGGTGGCGCTATTCCTGTATAGTCTTCTGCCGATCCTGCGGAACACCGTGACCGGCCTCCGCGGCATCCCGCCGAACCTGCGGGAGGCGGCCGAGGGATTGGGGCTGCCGGCGGCGGCACGGCTCCGCCGCGTCGAGCTGCCGCTGGCGGCCCCGGCGATCTGGGCCGGCGTGCGGACGGCGGCAGTGATCAGCGTCGGCACCGCCACGCTCGGGGCGCTGATCGGGGCCGGCGGCTATGGCCAGTCGATCACCCAGGGCGTGCAGCTGAACGACACCGGCCGCATCCTCGAAGGGGCCATCCCGGCCGCCCTAATGGCGCTGGCCGTGGACGGGCTCTTCGCCCTGCTGGAACGGGTACTCGTCCCGAAAGGGCTGCGGCTGGAACCGGTCAAGTGACGACCAGGTACTGGACGCTGAACCACCGCCGCGGGTCGGTCCACACCTGCCGCGGCCGCAGGCCCGCCGACGCCGCCAGCGCCTGGAACCCGCGGACCGTGAACTTGTACGAACACTCCGTCCGAATCCCCTCACCTTCCTCGAACTCGATCGACTCGCCGGCCACGCGGACTGTCTGCCGCCGGCGGCTAACGAGGTGCATCTCGACCCGGCCGAAGGTCGGGTCGTAGAGCGCGTGGTGGGCAAAGCGATCGAGGCGAAAGTCGCCGCCCAGCTCCCGGTTGATCCGGGCCAGCAGGTTGGTGTTGAACGCGGCGGTGACGCCCGCGGCGTCGTCGTAGGCGGCCTCCAGCACCTTCGGGTCCTTCTTCAGGTCCACGCCGATCAGCACGGTGCCGCCGGCACCCGCCATCTCGGCCATGCCGGCGAGTAATCGCCGGGCCGCCCCCGGGCCGAAGTTGCCGATTGTCGAGCCGGGAAAATAGATAACCCGGCGGGCCGCGGCCGGCACACGGGGCGGCAGCGCGAATGGCCGGGTGAAGTCCGCGCAGACCGGGAGCACCGTCAGCCCAGGGTAGTCCGCCGCCAGCGCGGCCGCGGACCGCTCCAGGTGGTCCCGGGCGATGTCCACCGGCAGATAGCCGGCCGGCCGGCCGACGGCGTCCAGCAGCAGCCGCGTCTTGATGCCGCTGCCGCTGCCGTACTCGATCACCAGGCAATCCGGGCCGAGGCGGGCGGCCATCGCCGGGGCGTCGGCCCGGAGGATACCCAGTTCCGTCCGCGTCGGATAATACTCGGGCAGCTCACAGATCCGGTCGAACAGGCGGGAGCCGAGGTCGTCATAGAAGTACTTGCACGGCAGCCGCTTGTGTGGGCGGCGCAGGCCGCGGAGGACGTCGGCCCGGAACCGGGCGACGGCGGGGCTCAGGTCGTGGACGGCAGGGGTCGTCATCGGTCGCTCGCCAGTCGGAGGCCGGAGAACTGCCAGCGTGCGTCGGGCGGGAAGAAGTTCCGGTACGTCCGCCGCAGGTGGGACCGCGGCGTGCCGCACGACCCGCCCCGCAGCACCATCTGGTTGCACATGAACTTGCCGTTGTACTCGCCCAGCGCCCCGGCCGCGGGTGCGTAGCCGGGGTACGCCGTGTACGGGCTGGCCGTCCACTGCCACACGTCACGATCAAGCTGGGCCAGTCCGGCGGCGCCGGGTGCGGCCGGCCGTGGACACAGCGGCGGGTCGTCCGGGCCGTCGGCGACGGGTATCTCGGCCGCGGCCGCCTCCCACTCGGCCTCGGTCGGCAATCGTCCGCCGGCCCAGCGGGCGTAGGCGTCGGCCTCGTAGTAGGAGACGTGGCAGACCGGCCCGGCCGGGTCCACGGGGCTCATGCCGAACAAGCTGAATCGCTGCCACCGGCCGGCCGCGGGCTTCTCCCAGTAGAGCGGCGCGATCCAGCCACGGTCACGACACGTCGCCCAGCCGTCGGACAGCCACAGCTCCGGCCGCTCGTAGCCGCCATCCTCAATGAAATTGAGGAACTCGCCGCACGTCACGAGTCGCGTCGCCAGGCGATATGCTTCGGCCCAGACGCGGTGCCGTGGCCCTTCGTTATCGAAGGCGAACGTATCGCCGGCGTGTCCGACCCACTGCAGCCCGGCGGGGAATTCGATCCACTCCGCTTCAGGAACCGCGCCGGCGGACCGATGATCCCGGCTCGCCGACCCCTCTCGATACCCCGGCCGCAGCGGATTCAGACTGAGCGCGTGTTGGATGTCGGTCAGGATCAGCTCCTGGTGCTGCTGCTCGTGGTGGAGCCCCAGCGTCGCCACCGGCTCGACCGCCCGCCACGCCTCGGGGCCGACCGACCGTAGCCGCCTGTTCACCCGCTCGTCCACCGCGCGGCGGTAGTCGTAGACTTCGTCCAGACTCGGCCGCGACAGCAGCCCCCGCTGCGGCCGCGGGTGACGGGTCCCGACCGCCTCGTAGTACGAGTTGAACAGGTAGGTGTACCGCGGATTGACCGGCCGGTAGTCCGGGTCGGCGGCGAGGACGAACGTCTCGAAGAACCAGGTCGTGTGGGCCAGGTGCCACTTGGCCGGGCTGGCGTCCGGCATCGACTGGAGCTGGCAATCCTCCGGCGAGAGCGGCTCGCACAGCCGCTCGGTCGCCCGGCGGACGGCGGCGTAGCGGTCCAGCAGATGGGCCGGGTCGCGGGCGACAGTTGGTGCTTCCATCGGCATCCGTCGTCTCCGCGCAGCCCGCAGACCGGGCGGGGAACAGCCCATTGTAGGCGGGCCAAACAGCCGCCCGCCAGTCCCGGCCGGCGAAAAGCAAACCCGATGCCACGGGAGTGTCACCGGGATCATCCACCGCCGGTCCAGCTGGTTTGATGCGGGCAACGGCCGCCGGGGTGCAGAAATCCGGACGCGGTGATGGTTCGTCGGAACGAGCGGGGAGGCGCTGCCGGATGTGCCGGACTGGCCCGTTGCCCGGGGGCGGCCCGTCACACGACGGTCACGACCGGGCGGTCGTGTTTGACGAGACGGCTGCAAGATCGCTATAGTCAAGGGGATGGATGGCCCTCTCCCGCCATCGTGGGACTCAAAGGTCCGCTCACCGGGGAGGTGTCTCGTGCCGCGGACGCGGAGATGGTCGGGCCGGTTGGCAATGACGTTGGCCATTCTCGGGATGCTCGCCGCGGCCCGCGACGGCCGCGCCGCCCCCGCACCCGTGGACCAATGGCGGCAGGAGGCCCAGGAGTACGAGCGGCTCGGGCAGTGGGAAAAGGCGTGCGAGGCGTACGCCAAAGTTCTCGCCCAGGACCGCCAGCTGACGGACGTCCGCGACCACCTTCAGCAGTGCGTCCGCCGGCTGCACCAGGTCCGCCGCCACCGCGACCCGGTCTACCGGAGCAAGGTCCTGTCACTGCCGGTTTCGCAGGCGCTGGCCCTGTACGTCGAAGTCCTCACGAAACTCAACGGCCAGTACGCCGACCGGGACAAGGTCCCGATCGACCGTCTCTACCAGAACGGCCTGGACGAGTTGCGGGCCGCGCTGACCGACCCGACCTTCCTCCGCGAGAACCTGGCCGGCGTCGAGCCGAACGCGCTAGCCGACCTCCGCGACCGGCTCCGCGAGGAGTATGCGAATCGGACTGTCTCGTCGGCCAAAGAGGCCCGGGCGACCGTCCGCGACCTGGCATGGGAGGCCCAGCGGCTGACTGGGCTGAACCCGACGGTGCCGGTCCTCGAGTTCGCCTGCGGCGCCGCCAACGCGCTGGACGAGTACACGTTCCTGCTCACGCCCGGTCAGCCGCTCGACGACCCGACCGCCCTGAGCGGCGAGCTGGCCGCCTACGGCCTGCTGCTCAATTGGAAGGACCGCCAGCTGGTCATCGACCGCATCGTGCCCGGGACATGGGCGGCCGGCCTCGGCTTGCAGCCGGGCGACCGCGTGACCTGCGTCGGCAAGCAGCCGCTCGACCGGCTCATGCCGGAGGCGGTCGCCGACCTGTTCCGCGGCGACGCGGCCACGATCGCCGAGTTGACGGTCCAGCCGACCGGGACGCAGGCACCGCGGGTGATCTCGCTGCCGGGGTTCGTCCCGAGCGTGCAGGACGACCGGATCGAGCGCGACGGCATCGGCTACGTCCGCGTCGCCAACTTCCAGCGGACCACCCTCCCCGAGCTGGACAGCGCCCTCATGCGGCTGCGGTCGGAGGGGATGCGGGTGCTGGTGCTGGACCTGCGTGGCAACCCCGGCGGGCTATTCTCGGCGGCCGTGCAGGTGGCCGAGCGGTTCCTGCCGGCCGGGGTGATCGTCTCGACCCGCGGCCAGCTGCGGGCGTTCACCAAGACGTATCTGGCCCAGAACCCGATGACGGCTGTGGACGTGCCGCTGGTCGTGCTGGTGGACGGCGAGACGGCGAGCGCGGCCGAGGTCGTGGCCGGTGCGCTGAAGGAGAACGACCGGGCGATCCTCGTCGGCCAGCCGACCTACGGCAAGGGGTCGATCCAGAAGCTGCTGACGCTCCAGGCCGGGGCCGGACTGCGGCTGACGCTGGCCCGGTTCTACTCGCCGCGGGGCCAGCCGTTCGCCGGCGTCGGCGTCACCCCCCACTACGCCGAGCCGCGGCGGGACGGCATGAAGGACTTCCAACTCGACCTGGCGCTGGAGCAGGCCGCCCGGCTGCTCGCGATGCG
>DASXAN010001115.1:0-5358 GCA_036406755.1 Gemmataceae bacterium | reverse complement strand
GCGGGCGGACCGAATCGCCCTGTACTTCGCCCCGGACACGCGGGCCCCGGTGACGCTGTTGGAGTTCGGCCTGTTCGCCCGGTCCGGCAAGCTGGCCGTCTGCTGCCCGGACGGTTACTGGCGGAAGGGCAACGTCGAGGTGGTATGCGCCCGCTACGGCGTGCCGCTGGTGGACACGTTGGCCGACCTGATCGCCTGGGTGCGGCGGACGGTTTAGGCCGCGGCAGCCCGCTGTCAGTCCCTCGGCGGGTGCCAGCCGACTTCGACCCAGGCGCGGCGAGCCGCGACCAGCCCGGGACGATTCAACCGAAGGGCTTGGACCGTCGCTCGCCCCGTTGGCGTCAGGCCGACGACGTGGACGCCGGCATCAGACCACGAGAAGTGATCGCTCCAAACCTGGCGACGAGGGTCAAACAGGTGAATCGGCTCGCCCGTCTCGGGGTCCGGAGCCTCCAACCGGTCGTGTTTATGATCGTTGCAGGCTGAGCAAGCGAGCCAAAGGTTGTCTTCGATCGTTCTCCCACCGTGGGACACGGGGACGATGTGATCGAGTTCCATCACCGCGCCGATGATCCACTCGGGCGAGAGACAGTACCCACAGCGATGACGGGCTTGCTCGGCCACCCGGCGGCGGAGGGCGGCGGTAATTCGTGCCCGCTTCACGGAGCGACCAACCCGCTGACGTCATGACCGCGGGAGTGAAGTAGCCGAGCGGCCTCGGCGCGCAGCAGCATCACGCGCTCCGACTGCCGTACCAGGCCGGCGAGCTCTTGTGCCTCGGCGGCCGTCAGCCCGCCGCGCTGCCGTTTGTGGTGCAACCGCTCGGCACGGCGAGTGACCTCTTCGGGCAACCGGTGCCGCGCCGCTTGCCATAGTTCCGCGTCTGTCCGGGCGTTCAACGCCGCCAATTCCGCCGCCAGGTCCGCGGGCAACCCGTCGTCGGTGATGACCGCCGATTCGAGCACAGAAACGACCTCGGCCTCGACCGGCCGGTTGGCCCGCCGCGCCCGCTCGGCCAGGCGGGCGTAGAGCGGATCGGGGAGTTGGACGGTCACGGTCGCGGTGGCCATCGTGCTTTTCTCCTTTGCGGCCATTGTACTACGCCCCGCCGCCGTCCCGCCACCGCAGCCGCGCTGGCGACCCACGACTGCCCCAGCTTGCCGCGCCCGCCCGGACCGGCGGGCAAACCCCGTCCGCCCGGCCGGTTGCCCTTGCACCCGCCGCCACCCCCCGCTATCAGCCGCGGTTGGCACGGGCGTGTCCCCGGAGGCGTCATGGCCGACGCGGCCGACGATCTGGTCGTCGAAACCACCCGACTGACCAAGATCTACCAGAACCGGCAGATCGCGCTGAACGACGTCAGCCTGCGCATCGAGCCCGGCTGCGTCCTCGGCCTGCTCGGCCCGAACGGCGCCGGCAAGACCACCCTGCTCCGCCTCGTCCTCGGGCTGCACCGCCCGACGGCCGGGGGCGTGAAGGTGTTCGGCAAATACATGTCGCCGAACGCCGCCGCGCTGCGCCGCAAGATCGGCTACATCCCGACCAACCCGCAGTTCCCCAAGGGCATGACGCCGATCGCCTACCTGGACTACATGGCCCGGCTGTTCGGCCTGCCGCGGGACGTCCGCAAGCCGCGGCTGGCGTCGCTCATCCGGGCCGTCGAACTGCTCGCCCAGTCCGGCCAGCCGATCGCCGGGTTCTCCAACGGCATGACCGCCCGCCTGGCCGTCGCCGCCAGCCTGATCAACGAGCCGGACCTGCTCATCTGGGACGAGCCGACGCTCGGCCTGGACATCGAGGCCCGCCGGTCGATGCTCGACCTGATCAAGACGCTCGCCCACGAAAAGACGCTCATTCTCTCCAGCCACAACCTCAGCGACATCGACGAGGTGTGCAACCACGCCGCGGTCCTGAGCCAGGGACAGATGATCTTCAGCGGGTCGCTCCAGGACTTGAAGGGCCGCATCCGCAAGAACCACTACGAGCTGGACCTGGACGGCGACCAGAAGGCGATCGCCAAGGCGGTGGCGGCGATGAAGGGCCGGGCCGGGATCAAGGCCGCGGCCCTGCGGCAGCGGCGGCTGGACCTGCGGCTGGACGACGAGGCGGTGAACACGGCCGAACTCGGGTTCGTGTTCCACGTCCTGACGGAGAACAAGGTGGCGCTCGTGAGCATCCGCAGCGTCGGCCAGCAGACGGAGCAGGCGTTCCTGGACCTGGTGGAGAAGGAAGAGTCGCGCGGCTTCACGCGGCTGTACCACGCCGAAGCGGCGTAACCTCCAAATCTCAAATTCCAAATCCCAATAGGCCGATTTGGGATTTGGAATTTGGGATTTGGGATTTGGAGGAGAGATGGACGCCCCGGCCACACCCGCCCCGCTCAGGTACGTCCGCCTGCTCCCCTACTGGGCCGTCCTCCAGACCGACCTGCGGCAGACGGTCCGCGGCTGGGTGTGGCGGACGTGGGTGCTGGCGTCCCTCGGCGCCGCCGTCGGCTACCTCCTCTACCGCCTGGGCGTCTACCGCGAGGCCGGCATCGTCCAGCGGGCCAGCCTGCTGGTCGGCGACCTGCTGCGGTGGACCCTGTTCGGCAGCGGCCTCCTGGTCGTCGTCCTGACCGTCGGCGGCGTCTCGGCCGAGCGCGGCACCCTGGCCGATTCCGTGCTGAGCCGCGGCATCAGCCGATATCAGTACTTCCTCGCCAAGCTGCACTCGCGGCTGTTCAGCGTCATCGTCACGTTCACGGTGATGACCGCCGGCGTGCTGGTCGCCAGCCATTTCATGGTGCAGGAGGACATCACCTGGTGGGGCAGTCTCGTCGCCCTGGCGGTGCTGGCGTCGATCCTCTTGGTGGTGGCGACGTGCGGGGTGGCGGTCGGGGCGCTGACGACCAACCCGGTGTTCGGCATCGCGTTGCTGTGGGTGGTGTTGTGGGCGGCGGGGTTCCTTCTGTCGTTCCTGCCGAAACCGTACCTGACGCCGGACCGGGTGCTGTCGAAGCTGCCGCTGATCCTGCAAGGCAACTACGACCTTGATGCGCTGCAGCGGTTGGCGGGTATGGGCGTGTGCGCCGCCGCGGCGGTGGCCCTGGTCGGGATGATCGGGTTCGCCCGGAGCGATGTCTAGCGACGGGCCGGGAGGGCGAGGCTCCTGCCGAGCCGGGGGCGCTAACGGCTCGGCAGGAGCCTCGCCCTCCCGGCCTACGGACTCAACCCGCTGACAATCTCCACCAGCCGATCCAGTTCCTCCGTCGTGTTGTAGCAGTGCGGGCTAGCCCGCAGCCGGCCGGCCCGGCGGTTGACCACCACCCCCGCCGCCCGGCACTTCGCCACCACCGCCTTGACGTCCGCCCCCGGCAGTTCCAGCGACACGATCCCCGACTTCTCCCCGTCCCGCCGGCCGCTGAACACCGTCAGCCCCGCCCGCTCCGCCCGTTCGCACAGGTGATCGGTCAGCGTCAGCACCCGCTCGGCGACGGCGTCGATGCCGATTTTCAACAGCACATCCAGGCTTGCCCCCAAGCCGGCGACGCCCGGCACGTTCGGCGTGCCGCCCTCCCATCGGCCGGCGTGCGGCTTGAGCGTGAAGTCGATGTGCGCGAAGTCCAGCTCGTTGACGACGCTCTTCCAGCCGACCGTCGTCGGGTGCAGGAGGTCCACGAGCTCCCGCCGGCACCAGAAGATGCCGGCCCCCTCGGGGCCGAGCAGCCACTTGTGCCCGTCCGCAGCGAGCCAATCCACCGGCGTCTTCCGCACATCCAGCGGCAGCACACCGAGGCTCTGGATGGCGTCCACGAACAGGTACACACCCCGCTCACGGCAGAGCGAGCCGAGCGCGTCCAGGTCGTTACGGAAACCGCTGGCGAACTCGACCGAGCTGACCGCCAGGATGCGCGTCCGTGCGTCCATCGCGGCCCGCAGGTCGTCGATCATCACCCGGCTGCCGCGGCTCTCCACCCGCCGCACCTCGACGCCGCGGCCGGCCAGGTTCAGCCACGGGTACTGGTTGGCCGGGTACTCCTCCGCCGGGACGACGACGTTATCCCCGGCTTTCCACGGGAACCCCTCGGCCACCAGGGCGACGCCGGCGGACGTGTTCGGGACGAAGGCGACGTCGAGCGGGTCGGCGTTCAGCAGCCGGCCGGCGAGCCGGCGGGCGTCGTCAATGTGCGCGAGCCACCGCAGGACGGCGGTGGCGCCGTTGTCGGCGTAGTCGTCGGCATAGTCGCGGAGGGTGCGCGCGCAGGCGGCTGTAAGCGGGGCGACGGCGGCGTGGTCGAGGAACGCCCACCGGCGAGTGACGGGGAATTCGTCGCGCAGCGCGGTCCAGTCCATACAACCCAGTTTAGGTGTCGCGCCAGGTGTCGCCCCGCGCGGCGGACGGGAAAATCACCCCATGCTCGTCGAACCTTCCGAGACGTCGTACGACCTGCGGTTCCGCCTGTTCGGCACGCCGGTCCGCGTCCACCCGTTCTTCTGGCTGTTTTCCGCGCTCCTGGGATGGGATTTCCTGGACGCCGGCTTCGTCTACCTGTTCCTCTGGATCGTCTGCTGCTTCCTGTCGATCTTGCTGCACGAGTTCGGCCACGTCTGGATAGGCCACCTGTTCCGTTCCCGCGACAGTTACATCGTCCTGTACAGCTTCGGCGGGCTGGCCGTCGGCTCGCGGGACGTGCCGCATCGGTGGCAGCGGGTCGCCGTGTCGCTCGCCGGGCCGGGCATCCAGCTCGCCCTGTACGGCCTGATCCGGCTGTGGCTGTGGTCGCTCAGCCCGGAGACACTCCTCCGTATCCCCGACCGGGCGGTGTTCCTGATCGAAATGCTCTTGGCGATCAACTTCCTCTGGCCGCTGTTCAACCTGCTGCCGGTCTGGCCGCTGGACGGCGGCATGGTCAGCCGGGAAATCTGCACCTGGCTGTCGCCCCGTGGCGGGGTGCGGTTCTCCCTTGGCCTGTCGATTGCGGTCGCCGCCTTCATCGCCATCCACGCCCTGCTCGCCAAAGGCCGCGGGGCGGTCGTGATCCCATACCTGCCGACCAGCACCTGGTCGGCCATCCTGTTCGCCATGCTGGCGTTCGAGAGCTGGCAGTTGCTACAGATGACGCGGCGGCAACCGTCCTACCAGTCCGACGACCGCCTACCCTGGGAGAGCGACCCCGACGCCTGGAAGCGCCGTTAGCCGGAGAGGCCAATGTCCGCACGCAACTGGCTCGTGACCGTCGCCCTGACGTTGTCCCTGGTCCCCGTCGCCGCTTATGCCGACGACGTGGCCGACGTGCCGTCCCAGGACCTGCGGGCCGGCGGCAACGCCCAGAAGCGCTACTTCCTGATCGGCCCGGCCAGGGACGCGAAGGCCCCG
>DASXAN010001114.1:0-5738 GCA_036406755.1 Gemmataceae bacterium | reverse complement strand
GGCAGGACGGGATGTCCTTCTGGGAAAAGGTGTGGTGGCACCTCGGGAGCCCGCCGGACCGCCCCGTCGAGCTGGGCTTCGAGCCGGGCGACCTGTAACGACTACTGGGACGGCGGGTCGACGTCCGAGGTCACGGGCCGCTGGACCGGGATGCCCAGCGCGTTGAGTTTCGTCCGCAGCGTGGCGCGGGTGATTCCCAGCATTCGCGCCGCCCGGGACAGGTTCCCGCCGGTGTGGCGGAGCACGAGCGGGAGCAGGTGCCGGTCGGTGAGGGCCTGCCAGTCCGCGTACAGGGTGGCCGTCCCCGCCCGGAGCTGGTCCTGGACGAACTTCGTCAGGCCGCCGAAGTCGAACCCCGCCGCGGCCGCATCGCCGCCGTCCCGGCCCCACTCCCGGACGACCGCCGGCAGGAACTCGGGCAGCAGGACCGGGCCGGTGGCCTGGAGGAGGGCCTGCTTGATCACGCTCTGCAGCTCCCGGACGTTCCCCGGCCACGGGTAGCGGCGGAGCACGTCCAGCGCCTCGGGCGCGATCCCCCGCACGTCCTTGCCCAGCTCCCGGCCGAACCGCTTCACGAAATGCTCCGCCAGCAGCGGCAGGTCCTCGCCCCGCTCGCGGAGGGGCGGCAACTTGATGGTGAAGACGTTCAGGCGGTAGTACAGGTCCCCCCGGAAGGTGCCGGCGGCGACCATCGCTTCCAGGTCGCGGTGGGTGGCGGCGATGAGCCGCACGTCGGCCCGGATCGGCTGGTTGCCGCCGACCCGCTCGAACTCTTGCCCCTGCAGGACGCGCAGCACCTTCGCCTGGGTCAGCGGCGTCATGTCCCCGATCTCGTCCAGGAACAGGGTGCCGCCGGTGGCCTGCTCGAATTTGCCGATCCGCCGCCGGTCGGCCCCGGTGAAGGCCCCCTTCTCGTGGCCGAACAGCTCGCTCTCCAGGAGCGGCTCCGGGATGGCGGCGCAGTTGATCGCCAGGAACGGCCCCTTCGCGCGGTTGCTGTAGTGGTAGATGGCCCGGGCCACCAGCTCCTTGCCGGTGCCGCTCTCGCCGAGGATGAGCACGGTCACGTCTCGGGGGGCGACCCGGCCGATCGCCTTGTACACCTCCTGCATGGCCGCGCAGTTGCCGACGACGGCGTCGGAGTCCCCGGCCGCCTCCCCGCCCTCGGGGATGACGGCCGGGACCCGCGCCAGCCGGCTGATCTCGAAGGCCCGGTCGATGAGGTCGGTGAGCTGGTCCAGCTCCAGCGGCTTGACGAGGTACTCGTAGGCGCCGAGCCGCATGGCCTCGATGGCGGTGGCCATCGTCCCGTGGCCGGTGATGAAGATGACCGGAGTCCGCGGGTCGATGGCGTGGATGCGGCGGAAGGCGTCCAGCCCGGACGCGTCGGGCAGGTTGATGTCGAGGACGACCACGTCGGGCCGGTCGCGGCTGACCAGGGCTTCGCCCTCGGCGGCGGACGAGGCCGTCAGGAGCGTCACGTCCGGCCCCGGGAACGCCCGGCGGAAGAAGTGGAGGATCGACGGCTCGTCGTCGACCACGAGCAGGGTCGGCATGGCACCTCCGCGGGGGATCAAGGGGCCGCGGGCAGGCGGAGGACGAAGCACGCGCCCCCGCCGGGGAGGTTGTAGGCGGACAGGGTCCCGCCGTGGTCCTCCGCGATCCGCTTCGACACCGGCAGGCCCAGCCCCACCCCGGTCTCCTTGCTGCTCACGAACGTCTCGAACACCTTCGGCAGGATGTGCGGGGCGATGCCCGGCCCGGTGTCCCGGACCGACACCTCGACGAACCCGTCCCGCGGCGGGCGGACGTCGATTTCGATGTCGCCCCCGTTCGGCATCGCGTCGAGGGCGTTGAGCACCAGGTTCAGGAGCAGCTGCTGCAACTGGTCCCGGTCCGCCTCGACCCGGGCCCCGGCCTCGGGCCGCGACACCCGCACCGTCACCTGCTGCTTCCTGGCCCGCCCGCCGACCAGGGCCAGGACGCGGTCCGCGACCTCGGCCGGGTCCAGCGGCCGGCGGTCCGGCTCCGGCGGGCGGGCGAAGTCCAGGAACGTCTGGAGGGTCCGCTCCATGCGGCGGACCTCGTGCTCGATGACGGCCAGGTCTTCGGCCGGCAGGCCCTTGGCCGTCGCCTCCCGGAGGTTGACCTGGACCAGGCCCTTGACGGCGGTCAGGGGGTTGCGCAGCTCGTGGGCGACGCCGGCCGCGACCTGGCCGATCGCCATCATCTGCTCGGCCCGGAGCATGGCCCGGTCGTGCTCCCGCCGCTCGAGCCGCTGCCGCTCGATCGCCGCCGACAACACGTTGGCGACGGACTGGACGAAGTGCACGTCCTCGCCGGTGAACCGCCGGCGGCGGGTCGCGTGCGCGCCCAGGACGCCGAACGGCCGTTCGTGGCCGTAGAGCGGCACGCTCAGCGTGCTGACGACGCCGTGCTCGCGGAGCAGGGAGGCGTCGGCGAACCGCGGGTCCGCCGCGAGGTCCTCCACGACGACCGGCGTCCGCGTGCGCAGCACCTCGGCGGCCGGGATGGCGCTGTGCGATTCGGTCGCCGCCCGGCCGACCAGCCCCTCCCCCCAGCCGGCCCCCGCCCGGAACAGCAGCCGCCCGTCGGGCAGGAGTTCCAGGACGTTGCAGTACTCGACGGGCAGGTGGGAGCTGACCAGACGGGCGGCCTCGTCCATCAACAGGCGGAGGTCGACGCCCGTCAGGGCGCGGCGGCCCAGCTCGGCGATCAGGGCCTGCTGTCGCACCCGCGCCGTCAGCCCGGCCTCGGACCGCCGGCGGCGGGTGGCGTCGCGGACGGCGAGGGCGACCACCAACTCCTCCCCCGCACCGGTCGGCCGGCACGTCACCTCGGCGGGGAATTCGCTGCCGTCCTTGCGAAGGCCGGTGAGGTCGAGGCCGCCGGCCGGGGGCCCGCGCCACCCGGGCAACAGGTCGCCCAGCGCCTTGCCGCGCAGTTCCTCCGGCCGGTACCCGAACATCGCGCCCGCCCGGTCGTTGGCCAGGACGACCCGGCCCGAGCGGCTGACGATGAGGGCGTCCGGGGCGAGCCGGCCCAGGCGCACGAACAGTGCCTCGTCCACGACTGCCACCGCGAGTCCCCACCGGGCGCCACCGGGGCCGACGGCCGGGCCGGCGCACACCCCTTGCCTCCCCTCTGATTCTAGGTTGACACGGCTGGGCGAAATAGGACCGGTCCGGACGGCGCGTTCGGGGCTGAAGGCACGGCGTTCGCTTCCCCCGGATCGGGAGCGTGAGACGCCGCCTGTCCGGCGCGGCGAGCGTAGGGAGGATCGGCCCGTGGACCAACTCTGGCTGTGGGTCGGGTTCAACGCCTTCGTCCTGGCCATGCTGGCGCTGGACCTGGGCGTGTTCCACCGCACGGCGCACGCCGTGTCGCTCCGCGAGGCGGCCGCGTGGAGTGCCGTCTGGGTCGGCCTGGCCCTCCTGTTCAACTACGGCCTGTACCGCGTCCGGGGCGCGGAGGCCGGCCTGGAGTTCCTCGCCGGCTACCTCATGGAGAAGGCCCTCTCCGTTGACAACATCTTCGTCATCGTCCTGATCTTCTCGTACTTCCGGGTCCCCCCGCCGTACCAGCACCGCGTCCTCTTCTGGGGCATCCTCGGCGCGCTGGTCATGCGGGGCATGATGATCGCCGCGGGGGCGGCGCTGATCGAGCAGGTCCACTGGGTCATCTACGTCTTCGGCGCGTTCCTCGTGCTCACCGGCGTCCGCATGGCGACGCAGGACGAGCGGGCCGTCGAGCCAGAGAGCAACCCCGTCCTCCGCCTGGTCCGCCGGTTCGTCCCGGTCACGGACGCCGACCACGGCCCGAAGTTCTTTGCGGTGGAGTCGGACGGGCCGCGGGCCAGGCGGGTCGCCACCCCGCTGTTCGTCGTGCTCGTCATGGTCGAAGCCACGGACCTGGTCTTCGCGGTCGACTCCATCCCGGCCGTGTTCGCCATCACCCGCGACCCGTTCATCGTCTACACGTCGAACGTGTTCGCCATCCTCGGCCTGCGGTCCCTGTACTTCCTCCTGGCCGGGGTCGTCCACCGGTTCCACTACCTGAAGGTGGGGCTGGCGGTCGTGCTGGTGTTCGTCGGGGTCAAGATGCTTCTGTCCGACGTCTACGCGGTGCCGACCGGCGTCTCGCTGGCCGTGATCGCGGCGGTGCTCGGCACGGCCGTGGCCGCGTCGCTGCTCTTCCCCAGGGCGGCCAGGGCCCACGACCCGGTCGAACACGACCCGCTGGGCCCCAGCCCTCCGGCGGGGGCTACTGACCGGGCGGCACCCCCGTCACCGCGATAGCCGGGTTGTGGCACGTGTCTTGCCAGGGGAACGGTAGGCCACCGCGCTTCAATTCGGAATGATCCACATGCAAACGTCGGATACCCCCGTTCCAATCCTGCTCGCCGAGGGGACCGTCCGCCAGGTCGATGTCATCAACCGCGAACTGGTGCTGGACGCGGGCGGCGCCCGGGTGGTCTTTGACGTGCCCCCGGACTGCAGAATCGTCCTTCGGGGCGAGCGCGTCCGGCTCCGGGTGCTGCAGCCCCGCGACCGGGTCCGGGTGGGCTACGCGGTCCGCCGCGGGCGCCCAGCCGCCCGCGCGATCGACGTCCGGGCCGGCCGCTGACGTCGCGATGCTATTCGCGTCAGGCGATGCCGTGTCGTCCTAAGGTTGAGGGAAAACCGATCACGGACTGGTCAAACTTCGCCCGCCCGCGCGGGCGCCGGTGTGTGAACTAGGGTCGCAAGCCGAGTTCGGCCGCGGCCGAATGACCCGTCTGTCGAACCCCACGTCTCGCATTTTCGATCAATTCTCCCGTGAAAACGCCGCCGTCCGGCCGTCGCCGAAGGCAGGGCGCGGGGTGGCGCCGTGACTGGCACGGGGGATGCTATTAAGCATGTCGAACTGAAACGAAAGCTCAACTGTTCCGGGTCCGCGTGGGCGGCCGGAATCGCGGTCGTTTCCAGGACGGCCGGAGGGCTCGGGAAACCCCGTCGGTCGGCGGGGTGAGCCGGCGCCGGCCGTTCTGTTTTTTTCCGGCATTGGCCGGGGCGACGACCCGGCAAGGAGGTGGAACCGTGGGCAAGCTCTCCAACCCCCATGCCGCGCCGCGGCTGATCCTCGACGCCCGCACGGCGGCGGACCTCATGACCCCCAACCCGGTGTCCATCGGCCGGCAGACGCCGGTCCGGGACACGGCGGCGTTCCTGACCGCCCGCGGGATCAGCGCCGCCCCGGTCATCGACGACGCCGGCCGCCCGGTGGGCGTCGTGAGCAGCACCGACATCCTCGTCCGCTGCCAGACGATGGCGGCCGTCGAGGCCCCGGTGTCGGCGGTCATGACGCCGGTCGTCTTCTGCGCCCGGGCGGACGCCACCGCCGAGGAGGTGGTCGAAAAGATGCTCGGCCTCAACGTCCGGCGGCTCTTCGTGGTCGACGCCGACGGTGTCGTCGTCGGCGTCATCGCCGCCCGCGACGTGCTCCGCAAGCTCCGCCGCCGCGGCCGCCGGGTGCCGGGGGACGACGGCGGCGGGGTGGCGGACGGGCCGGCCCCGAGGGCGGAGGTCCAGGTGTATTGAGGACGCGAGCCACGGCCCCGCCCGTCCGACGGACCGGACGGCCGACCGAGAGGGGGTTCGACATGGTGCGTAACAGACGGGACCACTGGATCCGGCACCACGGGCTGAGGCCGCCGGCCGGCCGACCTGATCGCCCTC
>DASXAN010001113.1:0-2207 GCA_036406755.1 Gemmataceae bacterium | reverse complement strand
GGAGAAGGATCGCGGCCATGGATAACCTCCAACGGTCGTGCCGGGCCGAGGGGGGGAGGGTGCTGTGGGGGGTCAGCACCCCTGGCACGGCAGGAACATACCGCTAGAACGCCACGGCGGCCATGGGCGTTACATCGCCGGAACCGGGGTGCTGTAACGGGAACGGCCCCGGCGACGCTTCTCCTAGCCGAGGCACCCCCCATCGCTTGCCTCGCTGTAGTTCGCTTCGCGCCGGTTCACGCCTGTGTCGCCCCATCGACCCTCTGGAGGGCAGCCATGCCCCGCAAGCTCCCGCGCGTCAGGACGGTCATTCTGGCCGGACTGGCCGCGCTCTCACTCGGCGGCGTCGCCACCGCCGCCGCCACCGGCCTCTCGCCAGCGTCGGCCGAGCGGGCCACCCAGGCGGCGTCCGGCTCCAGCGCCGGCAAGGCCGCCGCGTCCGCCCACGGTGCGGCGGCGACCTTCGACCACGGGCCGGACGCCGGCGGCGCTGCCAACGCCGCCGGCAACGCGAGCGACCACGCGACCGGGCCGGATGCGTCCGGGTCCGCCCGGCACGGGCTGTGCCAGGCCTGGGCCTCGGGGCAGGGCGACGACCACGGCCGGCGATCGGACGCTCCGGCCTTCCAGGCCCTCGCGGACGCCGCCGGCGGCGCCGACCAGGTCGCGGCCTACTGTGCGGCCGAGACCGCCAGCTCGGACACCCACGGGCAGCGTCCGGCCTCGCCCCCCGGCGGCGACGAGCACGGCAAGGCGTCGCCCCCCACCACCGGGCCGCCCGCCGACCCAGGCAACGGCCAGGGCCAGGGCGGCCCGCCGACCACCGCCTGAATCACTCTTTTCCGGTGAGGAGGTGACGAAGGGCCGAAGGGAGACGGCCTGACGAGCCGCGCGACGCCATGGGGATGACGAACGCGGCGCCGGCCATCACGCATCGACGATGGCCACCCAACCTCACCAGCGAAGACCTCCGCGAAGGGACGCGCGGAGGTCTTCGCGTTGCCGGAGGTAGTCCGTGCGGCCTCGCCTCGCCGGAAGTCGGGTTGGCTCTATACTCCGGCTGCTGATCGGCTTGCCGGGTAGGGAGCGCGATGCCTGTCCAGCTCAACCACACGATCGTCCGGGTCCGGGACAAGCGGGAGTCGGCCACCTTCCTGGCCGAGCTGCTCGGCGTCGCCCCGCCCACGTCCTTCGGGCCGTTCCTGGTCGTGCAGGTCGACAACGACGTCTCGCTCGACTTCGCCGACGACCACGGCCCGGTCCATCCCCAGCACTACGCCTTCCTGGTCGGCGAGGACGAGTTCGACCAGATCTTCGCCCGCATCCGCGAGCGGAACCTGCCCTACTGGGCCGACCCGGGCCGGCGGCGGCCCGGGGAGATCAACACCAACGACGGCGGCCGCGGCGTCTACTGGGAGGACCCGAGCGGCCATTTCCTGGAGATCATCACCCGGCCGTACGGCAGCGGCGGCTGAGCGGGTCGGGCGGTTGTAGCCTGGGTCGGCAACCGCCAGCTCAGGAGACCAGCGAATGGCCCAGCCAGAACGGTACGTGTTCGTCTGCCTCAACCAGCGCCCCGCCGGCCATCCCAAGGGATCGTGCCTGGACCGGGGCGCGGCCCAGGTGTTCGAGGCGCTGCGCGAGGAGCAGGGCCGCCGCCTCCTGACCAACGTCAAGGTGGTCGCCACCGGCTGCATGGAGGGCTGCCTGGCCGGCCCGGCCCTGCTGGTGACCCCCGACAACGTCTGGTACGGCGGGGTCACCGAGGCCGACGTCCCGGCCCTCGTCGAGCAGCACCTGATCGGCGGAGAACCGGTGGAGATGCTGCGGATCGGGCCTGATGATTTCTGCGGCTGAAAAGCAGGTTGCAATTGCCCTAAGCGGAGTATGTCCAGCGACTGCGGCGGCTATTCTAGGTAGTTCTCCTGAAGTTGCTTTTTGGGCCCTCTGAGCAGGGATTTCGCTGATCTGCGAGACCCCGCACGTTTGGCCGATATGGGTTCGGGTAGATCACGGATCGCTGCCACCCCGGGGTAGTGAATTACAGATTCAAGGCCCACAATCCGTCGCGTTTATTCAGTGCGCTCTTCTGTAGGAGGAAGGTCAACGTGAAGCGCATCCGCCTGCTCGTCGTGCTGGGCGCCCTCGCCCTCGCCCTGCCGTTCGGCCTCGCCGCCGCCCACGCCACCGGGTCCACCGGCGGGACC
>DASXAN010001112.1:0-2323 GCA_036406755.1 Gemmataceae bacterium | reverse complement strand
GCCAGGTCGCCGCCGAAGTGGACGAACGCCACGTCGCTGCCGGTCACCAGCACCTGCCCCAGGTGCAGGTCGCCGTGGACGCGGACCCGCTGGCCGCTCCACCGCCGGCTCATGATGGTGCGGTAGCGGGCGTAGAGGTCGTCGGCCCGGGTGAGCAGCTCCCGGGCGTCGGCCTGGACCTCCGGCGGCAACAGCCGCAGCCGCCGGTGCAGCCGCCGCCAGACGTGGGCCGCCCGCGTCCGCAGCGACTGGTAGACGCTCCGCAGGTACAGCGGGCCGATCCCCTCCGGGGCGAACGCCGCGTCGCCGTCCGGGGTGCCCAACGCGGCGTGCAGCTCGGCCGTCCGCCGGCCCAGCAGCCGCACCGACTCCAGGTACGACCCGATCAGGTCGGCCGCCTGCGGCGGCGGGTCGTGCTCGGCCGCGTCGAAGGCGGCCGCCAGGCCCATCCGCACCTCCGGCCCCGGCCCGGCCGACAAGGCCCGCTCGAAGTACTGCGACAGGGCGTGCAGGGTGTACTGCCAGGCGTCGCTCTGGGCGGCGACCTGCTCGTGCAGCGTGCCCAGCGTCACCGCGTCCCCGCCGGACGCCTGGTACTCGATCAGCCCGACGACCGGGCGGAAGTGCGGGAACCGGACCTTCGCCAGGTGCCGCCCGATCTCCCAGTCGGCGTGCGGGCCGAACTCCAGGTGGCGGTACAGGGTCAGGACCAGCTTGCCGCCGAACGCCGTCTCCGCCCGGTTCTGGTCGGCGACCCGCGGCTGGGGCGGGCCGGGGTCGGCGGCGGCGGCGGCCGCCTCGGGCAAGACCGTCGCCTGGATGGCCCCGCGGCGGGCGGCCAGCCGCCGGCCGCCGGCCATCAGCTTCAGCAGGGCGGCCGTCAGGTTCGGGTCGTACATGGCGTCGTAGATGACGCCGTCGGCCCCGCCGCGGACTCGCGCCAGGGCGGCGAACGGCTGGCGGGTGAGGACGTCGTCGCCGGCCGGCCCCTCGGCGAACGTCAGCGGCAGGGCGTAGATCTCCGGCTCGCCCTCGGCGTAGTCCACCCGCACGCCGGACAGGTAGGCCGGCGGGTCGGCGTCCGGCAGCGGGGCCGCCTCCAGCAGCTCGACCGCCTTGACCGTCCGCCCGCCGCCGCGGAACCAGCCGCGGTTGAGGATGTGGGCCGGCAGCAGCCCTTCGAGCTGCCCCCGGGCCGGGCCGCGGACCGCCTCCTGCCACGACTGGCGGACGGTGACCGACGGCACGCTCCGCTCGTGGCCGGGGGCGCCGCCGCGGACCGCCTCGATCGGCCGCGGCACCGTCAGGCTGAACCAGTAGAACCCGTACGGCCCCAACGTGAGCAGATATGGTAATTCGCCGATTGGTGGGAACTCCACCCCGCCGAACGCCTCGACGGGGACGAGCCCCTGGAAGTCCTTCAGGTTCAGCTCGACGTGCTGGGGGAACCGGGACAGGTTGGCCACCACCAGCACCTGCTCGTCGTGGTACCGGCGGATGAACGCCAGCACCTTGTAGTTGTCCGGGTGCAGGAAGGTCAGGTCGCCGCGGCCGAACGCCTGGAACCGCTTGCGGGCGGCGAGCAACCGCTTGTGATACCACAGCAGCGAGTTCGGGCTGGCCTGCTGGTTCTCGACGTTCAGCGCCTCGTAGTGGTACTCCGGGTCGATGATGGCCGGCAGGTACAGCCGCTGCGGGTTGGCCTTGGAGAAGCCGGCGTTGCGGTCGGCCGACCACTGCATCGGCGTGCGGACGCCGTTGCGGTCACCCAGGTAGAAGTTGTCCCCCATGCCGATCTCGTCCCCGTAGTAGAGGACGGGCGTGCCCGGCAGCGAGCAGAGCAGGCCGAGCATCAGCTCGATCTTGCGGCGGTCGTTGCCCAACAGCGGGGCCAGCCGGCGGCGGATGCCGAGGTTGATGCGGGCCTGCGGGTCGGTGGCGTAGGCCCGGTACATGTAGTCCCGCTCCTCGTCGGTGACCATCTCCAGGGTCAGCTCGTCGTGGTTGCGGAGGAACATGGCCCACTGGCAGGTGTCCGGGATGGGCGGGGTCTGCTGGAGGATGTCGATGACCGGGTAGCGGTCCTCCATCCGCAGGGCCATGAACAGCCGCGGCATGACCGGGAAGTGGAACGCCATGTGGCACTCGTCGCCGCCGCCGAAGTAGGCGATGGCGTCCTCCGGCCACTGGTTGGCCTCGGCCAGCAGCATCCGGTCGGGGTACCGCTGGTCCACGTGCTTGCGGAGGTGCTTGAGGAAGTTGTGGGTCTCGGGCAGGTTCTCGCAGTTGGTGCCCTCCCGCTCGTAGAGGTAGGGCACGGCGT
>DASXAN010001111.1:0-2567 GCA_036406755.1 Gemmataceae bacterium | reverse complement strand
TACCGCATCCTCGCCAGCTTCGTCCGCCGGGTCACCGCCCCGCCAGCCGAGCCGCTTGCGGCTATGCCAGACACGACCGCCCCGCCGTTCTTCGCCGGCGTCGTCATGCTCGACGACCGCCGGCTGCTCCGCCGGCTGACGTTCTCGCTCGCCGGCCGGCTGCCGACCGAAACCGAGCTCGCCGCGGTCAGCAAGGACGGCCAGAAGGCACTGCCGCCGATCCTCGACGCCGTCATGCGCGAGGACGCCTTCTACGACCGCCTCCGCGAGGGGTTCAACGACGTCTTCCTGACCCTCGGCGTCGAGGGGAACGCGGACCAGACGGTCCTCTCCTACGACCACTTCAGCACCACCCGCCACTGGTACCAGAAGTTCGACCTGACCAGCGCCGGCGACGCCAAGGCCCAGACCCAGGCCCGCTACAAGCTGGCCAACGACTACCGCCACGCCCTGCTCGACGAGCCGATGCGGCTCATCGAGCACATCGTCCGCACCGACCGGCCGTTCACCGAGATCGTCACCGCCGACTACGTCATGGTCAGCCCGTACACGGCCCGCGGGTACGGCATCTTCGACCAGGTGAAGGACAAGTTCAAGAACCCGGACGACCCGACCGAATTCGTCCCGGTGAAGTTGAAGGCGCTGGTCGGCCGGGGCAAGGAGTTCAACCAGGACTCGGCGACCGGCTTCTACCCGCACGCCGGGCTGTTGAGCACGTTCCAGTACCTGACCCGCTACCCGACGACGGAGACCAACCGCAACCGGCTGCGGGCCCGCATGTACTATCAGCACTTCCTCGGCGTGGACGTGCTGGAGCTGGCCGCCCGGGTGACGGACGCCGCCGCGGTGACGGCCAAGTATCCCAACCCGACCATGCAGGCCCCCGAGTGCGTCGTCTGCCACCGCACCCTCGACCCGGTCGCCGGGTGTTTTCAGGACTACTGGAAGTTCGCCGAGAAGGGCGTCTACGGCAAGCGCAAGGGCGGGTGGTTCACGGACATGTTCGGCCCCGGGTTCGAGGGCGAGGACCTGCCGGCCGCCCAGCGGTGGCGGGCGCTGCAATGGCTCGGCGAGCGAACGGCGAAGGACCCGCGGTTCGCCGTCGCCATGACGGAACACGTCTACTACATCCTCACCGGCCGCAAGGCGCTGTTGCCGCCGAAGGACGTGGACGACCCGCTCTACCGGCCACGGGTGCGGGCGTACCGGGAGCAGCGGCGGGAGGTCGAGCGGGTCGCGGCCCGGTTCGTCGCCTCCGGGTTCAACCTGAAGACGGCGTTTCAGGAGTGGGCCGTCTCGCCGTTCTACCGGGCCGACGGGCTGGCGACCGCGGTGAACGACCCGGGCCGGCGGGCGGAACTGGACGACGTCGGGCTGGTGCGGATGCTGGCGCCGGAGCAGGTGGAGCGGAAGGTGGCGGCGATCTTCGGCGAGCGGTGGGGCAAGCTGACTGACCAGATGGCGATGCTCTACGGCGGCATCGACTCGAAGGAGGTCACCGAGCGGGCCGCCGACCCGAGCGGGGCGATGGGGGCGATCCAGCGGATCATGGCCAACGACGTGGCGGTCCGGAACGTGCTCCGCGACTTCGCCCGCCCGCCGGCCGAGCGGCGGCTGTTCCCCGGCATCGAGCCGGACGTGGTCCCGGGTAGTTCGCCGCAGGGCGACGCCGCCATCCGCAAGGCGATCGCGCACCTGCACGAGCGCATCCTCGGCCGGGCCGACGCCCCGGACTCGGCCGAGGTGACGCGGACGTTCAAACTGTTCGCCGGCATCGTGAAGGACGCCGAGAAACACAAGGGCCTCGACCCGCAGGAGGCCTACGCCGCCCGGCAGGGGGTCGCGCACCCGCCGGCGGACCCGCACTACACCATCCGGGCCTGGCGCGGCGTGGTCACGTACCTGCTGCGGCGGCCGGAGTTCCTGTACGAGTGAGGAGCCGGTTGCGGCTATGCAAGTCTGCATAGCCGCAACCGGCTAATGCCATGACCTCGACCCGCCGCGACTTCTTCCGCCTCTGCGGCCTCGCCGGCCTCGGCGTCGCCGTCCCGTGGCTGCGGCCCGCCGTGGCCCGCGACCTCGCCCGCCGGGACGAGCCGTACCCCGGCCCGTACTACGTCGTCTTCAACGCCGCCGGCGGCTGGGACACCACCTACCTGATGGACCCCAAGGGCGTCAACGGCATCAACCGCCTCTACAAGGAAGGCGACATCCTCACCACGGGGGCGCACAAGTTCGCCCCGAACAAGAAGCACGCCCAGGGCGGCATGGCCAACGAGGACTTCTACGCCGAATTCGGCCGCGACCTGCTCACGTTCAACGGCCTGGACTACTCGGTCAACAACCATTCCCCCGGCGCCCGGTACATGGCGACCGGCAAGCTCGACAGCCTGGCCTACCCGACATTCGCCGCCCTGGTCGCCGCCTGCCGCGGGCCGGACTGCCCGCTCGCCTTCCTGACGTTCGGCAACTACTCGGCCACCGGCAACCTGGTGGCCATGTCCCGCATCCCGTACCTGCCGTCCCTGAAGACGATCGCCAACGCCGACGCCATCGACGGCCACGAG
>DASXAN010001110.1:0-19222 GCA_036406755.1 Gemmataceae bacterium | reverse complement strand
CCGGGAAGCGGTGCGGCCGGCCAACCTGCTCCGCCTGGCGGCCCGCGTGGCGTGTCAGTCCCCGGCCCTGCTCCGGCTTGCCGTTCCGGGGGCGGCGAGCCGCGCGGCCTGGTCGGAGTTCCGCAACAAGGCGGATGCGTTCCGCCTATTCGCAACGGCGGGCGCCGTCCTCGGTGCAGGGGCGGGCAACGCTCCGGACCTGCCCGCGGCAGTTCGCCGCACGGCCGGGCTGGAGCCGTACGCGGGACTGTGGACGACCGAAGGGCTCGGCTTCTTCTACGCGTCGGCCGCCCTGGGCCGCGCGGGGCGTCCGAGCAGGCTGCTTTCGGACGGCCGGCTGCCCGCCCGCAGCCTGGTCCCGCTGCACACGGGCGTGGGCCTGGCGCTGGCGCTAGCCGCGCTGCCAGGGATCACCGACCCCGCCGCGCCCGAGCGGGTCGGCCCGGGCTTGGCCGGGTACGTCGGGCTGTGCCGGAACAACGCCCGGCCGGGATTCGCGGGCGCCGTGCTCGAGGCGCTGGGCTTGGTCGCCCAATTGGTCCGCCCGGGGTGGGTCGACCGGCTCGACCGGGAGTTGACGGCCCGGCACCCGGACCTGGTCGGGCTGTTCTGGCACGGCGTCGGCCGGGGGTTGTACTTCGCGCCCGCCCGCGTGTTGCCGTGCGGCAACGTCGTCTGGCCGGGCGCGCGGACGGCCGCGACCCGGCCGCCGCACCCGCGGGCCCGGGACAACGCCGTGGCCGGGTTCGCCTGGGCCGTGACGCTGGTCAACGCCCGCGACCCCGACGCCCTGGGCGCGCTGCTGCGGCGGCACGGGGGCGCGATCGCCCGGACCGACGCCTTCGCCCACGGCACCGCCGCCGCGGCCGCCGTGTGGCGCACGTGGGCACCGCACGCGGGGGGCCTCGGTGACCTCGGCCGGGCCGGGCCGGGGGCCGCGGCGGACCGCCCCGACGAGCTGTTTCAGTACCAGCGCGGGGGGCCGCGTCCGGCCGGCGGCGGCCGGGGGTTGTCACAGACCACCTAGGGGGAATGATCCATGGCCGAAGGTCAATCGAAACCGCCCGACGACTCTGCCCTCAACACGCTGAGGCCCGGGACGCCGTTCACGGCCGCGATGACGGTCAAGTTCAAGCGACCCGCCAGCGAGGAGACGTTCCTTTCCGCGGCCGATTCATTGGAGCGGGCTGCCCTCCGTCACGGCGCGACGAGTGTCGTCCGCCAGAAGCGCCTGATGCCGGCCGACCGAGAACATACCGTCCAGTACGAGCTGCGGGAGGCGTGGCAGTCCGCCGACGCGTACCGCGGGTACTGGGGCAGCGAGGAATTCCATCGTTTCCGGTCCACCGTCCACGCCGACCTCGGCACCTCGGCCAAGTTGGCCTTTTACCAGCCCAGCCGGCCGGGGCCGGCCACGGGACACGCCCGCGCGCCCGTGCCGAAGACCGGGCAGAAGCAGTGCTGGGACGAGCACTACAAGTCCTTCCTCCCCAAGCCGGGCGACCCGCGGGGCCGGGGCCAAGACGGCTATTACCAAGCCGGTCAAGACTGGCCGGACCCCCGGTTCACGGATAACGGCGACGGCACCGTCACCGACCGCCTCACCAACCTCGTCTGGCTCAAGGACGCGGACTACTTCGGCGAGCAGACCTGGACGGAGGCGCTGCAGCTGGCCCACAAACTGCACGGCGGCAGCCGCCATTGCCCGAAGCTGAACGACCACAGCACGCCGGGGCAATGGCGGCTGCCGAACATCCGGGAACTCCTCAGCCTGATCGATTTCGGCGCGGAAGGGCACCCGATCCTGCCCTGCGGGCACCGGTTCGAGAACTATAAGTCGGGCAAGTACTGGACCTCGACCTCGCTCGTCGCCAACGCGAAGATCGCGTGGATGATGACCCTCGCCCTCGGGCCGACGGTCTTCGACATCAAGCACAAGAGCAACAAGACGCGCCTCTGGCCCGTCCGCGACGGCGATCAGCCCAGCCGGGTGCAAAAGACCGGGCAGACCGGCTACTGGGACGAGGGCGGAAATCCCTTGCCTCCCGACGACCCCCTGGCCGCCGGCCAGGACGGGAAGCTGCAGAAGGGCGTCGCCGCGACGGGGCGGCGCTTCACGGTCGATGAGAACGGCGTCGGCACGGTGACCGATCACCTGACCGGTTTGGTCTGGCTCAAGAAGGGCAACCCGTTCGAATTCCTGACCTGGCACGAGGCGTTGGAGGAGTGCGCGAAGCTGGCGGACGGGGACCACGGCCTCAAGGACGGCAGCGCCGCGGGCGAATGGCGGCTGCCGAACATCCGCGAGATCGAGAGCCTGGTCGACTACGGGAAAATGGGGCCTTGCCTGCCCGAAGGTCACCCGTTCTCCGACCCGTCGGACCCCTTGCACAGCGTGCAACCGTCCAGCTACTGGACCTCCACGTCAGTCACCTCCGGGCCCAGCCAGGCGATGTTCATCATCCTCGGGGTCGGGCCGGCGATCTTCGAGTACAAGGGGCACCGTTTCTTCGCATGGCCGGTCCGGAATCGGCGGCACCGCTGACCGATTTGTCGCGCAGCCCGAACGAACCCAGGAGACCACCGTCATGGCGCTACCCCCGAACCCCCCGTCCATCGACGACATCCGCAAGCAGGTCTACGAAATGCTCGACGGGTTGGGCAACGACCCGCAGATCGCCGCCACCGTCGTCTTCCAGGTGCGCCAGGACAAGATCCCCGAATTCGACGGGATGAGAAAAGACCTCACGGCGGCGACGCTGCCGCGGGAGGGCTGTGAAACGTTCGTCTTCCACCGGCACAACTGCTCCCCGTGGCACACCGACCCCCCGGACACCGAAACCTACCTGATCTACGAGCGCTGGCGGTCGGTCGGCCAGTTCCGCGGCCAATGGGACTCGGACGAACTGAAGCGGTTCCAGTACGCCGTCGGCCCGATGCTGGCGCCGGGCAGCTTCCCGGATTTGAACTTCTACTGCGACGCGCCCGTGACCGGCGGCAAGCATTCGTCCCGCGTCCTCAGGACCGGTCAGGAAAAATGCTGGGACGCGAACGGCAACGTCGTCACCGGCGATGCGGCCCGGGGGCAGGACGGGTTCTTCAAAGCGGGCGTCGACTGGCCGCGGCCCCGCTATACCGTCAACCGCGGCTACACCGTTACGGACGGGCGGACCGGACTGACCTGGCTCAAAGACGCGGACTTCTTCAAACACGTGACCTGGGCCCAAGCCCTCTCGAAGATCGAGGAACTCAACGCCGGAAAGCACGGGCTCGACGACGGGCTCGGGGGCAAGTGGCGCCTGCCGAACGTCAACGAGCTGCAAAGCATTCTGGACTTGAGCCAGGAGGAGGGCCCGGCCGTCCGGGACGAACAACACGTCTTCGACAACCTCGACACCGTCAACTACTGGACGGCGTCCTCCGTCGCCCTCGTGCCGCCCACGCCCCTCGGGTGGTACACGGCCATGGCCGTCGGCGTGCCCGTCTTCGACCTGAAACCCAACCGGATGCACATGTGGCCGGTGAAGGGCGAGAGCCGCGTCGTCATGCGGACGGGCCAGACGCAGTGCTGGGACGAGTGGGGCAAACCGATCTCGTGCGCGGGCTCGGGTCAGGACGGGGAGCTGCAGACCGGCCGCCCCTGGCCGCACCACCGCTTTCACGACAACCACGACGGCACGGTCACCGACCACCTCACCCGGTTGACCTGGCTCAAGCACGCCGACGCCTTCCCGCAAGGCACGATGAGCTGGCACGACGCGCTGCGGGCGTGCAATTCGCTCCGCGCCGGCTCGTTCCCCTGGCTCAACGACGGGAGCAAGGAGCACGACTGGCGCCTGCCGAACTTACACGAGCTGCGCAGCCTGGTCGACTACGACCGGACAATCCCGGCCTTGCCCGAGCACCACCCGTTCGAGGGCGTGCGGCCGTCCTTGTATTGGTCGTCCACGACGGTCCCGTCGCAGCCGAACCAGGCCCGGTTCGTGTTCATCGGCATCGGCCCGTCCGTCTGGGACCACAAGAGCGTCCTGCTGGGCGTGTGGCCCGTCAAGGGCGGCGTCACGAAGGGCAAGCCGTAACCGCCGTCCGCCCCGGGTGGAGGACCCCGCGCCATGCGCAAGCTGACCAAGACGATGGTCCGCTTCTCCTGGTCAATGTCGATGTTCGGGCTGCAGCAGCTCGCCAACCTGCTGATCCCCGGGCGGGCCGCGCGCGCGTTCGACAACGCGTCCCGGTCCATGGCGGGCGAGCTGGCCGAGCCGCTGCGGACGGCGTTCCGGGCCGGCGACGCCCTCCAGTCGGGGATGATCGACCTCATGTTCGGCGGCGTGCCGGCGGCCAGCCCGAACCGCCTGACGCCACCGCCACCGCCGCCGCCGGACGCGGCCTGGGCCGACGACCCGGTCGCCCAGGCCCGGACTCCGACACCGGCGGCGCAGCGCGGAACGGGCGGCTGGGGGCCCATGCCCTTCCCGGTCATTCCCCCGCAGTCCGGTCCCGCCCGCGGCCCGGAGCCGGCCGCCGGACCCGGGCCCGAGACGGACATCTCGCCCGACTACCCGTTCGAGCCGCACTACGTCCAGGTGCGCGGCTCGCGGATGCACTACATCGACGTGGGTTCCGGCGACCCGATCCTGTTGCTTCACGGCAACCCGACCTGGTCGTACCTGTGGCGGAACGTCATCCCGCACCTCGAGCCGCTCGGCCGGTGCATCGCGCCGGACCTGATCGGGTACGGGCGGTCGGACAAGCCGGCCATCGACTACCGCTGGTTCGACCACGTCCGCTACCTGGAGGGGTTCATCGACAAGCTGCGGCTGAAGAACATCACCCTGGTGCTGCACGACCAGGGGTCCGGGCTCGGCTTCCACTACGCCATGCGGCACGAGGGCAACATCAAGGCGCTCGCCTTCTTCGAGGCGATCCTGCGGCCGTACCCGTGGGACCACTTCTCCACCCCGGAGTTCCGCGAGCTGTTCCGCCGGTTCCGCACCGGCGGGGTGGGCGGCGAGGGATGGCAGTTGATCGTCGACCAAAACGCATTCATCGAGCAGTTGCTGCCGCAGGCAGCCGGCCGGCCGCTGACGGAGCAGGAGATGAACTACTACCGCGAGCCGTTCCGCAACCCCAAGAGCCGGCTGCCGATCTGGCGGTTCCCGCGGGAGACGCCGATCGGCGGCGAGCCCCCGGACGTGTGGCGGGCGGTGGCGCATTACAGCGAGCGGCTCCAGCGGTCGACCCTGCCCAAGCTGCTCCTGTACGCCACGCCCGGGGCGCTGGTCACGGCGGAGCACCTGGACTGGGCGAAGAAATCCATCCGCAACCTCCAGACCGTTTCCCTCGGGGCGGGGTCGCACTTCCTACAGGAGAGCAGCCCGCACCGCATCGGGACGGAGGTGGCGCGGTGGATTCGGACGCTGCCGGGCAACCGCGGGCGGTGCGGCGCGGGCGGGGCGGCGTGACGGCCGGCCTAGGGACGGCGTCCGCTCGAGTCAGGGTTCGCCAACGAGGGCTGTCATGGCAAGCGCGACAGAGCAGGACGCGGGAGTGCCGGGCACGTCGGCCAGTCGCTCGGCCGAGGTGCTGCAAAGCGCCGTCGACCAGGCGGCGTACTTTAACCTGTTCTCCCGCCCGGAGGGGGCGAACGGGGGCGCGGCCCTCGGCGGCCCACAAGGGGTCGTCGGCGTCCGCGTCTGTGAGGCGCTGCACCGGTTTCAGGTCGCCACCCGGCCGCCGACCGCCGCCACTCCCCTGCGGGCCGCCAACGTCGTGGGCGAGTGTCTCGGCCGGTTCCGGCACCGGTGGGTCGTCGTCCCAGACGACTTCGTCGCATTGCCCGGTGCGGAGCCGCCCCCGACCCCGCTGGACCCGGCCCGCCCGCAGCGGTTCGTCATGCTCGACGGCGAATGCCGGTTCGGCGACGGCGACGGGTTCCGCGGGTTCGGAACCGGGCTGACCCTGCCGACCTCAGGCAACGGCCGGCGGCAGCTCCTGGCGACGGCCATCGGCACCGTCTTGGACGGGTTCGGTCGGTTCAACGGGTGCGGGGAAGGGACGTACCTCTACTGCGGCACGCTCGCCCCGGAAAGCGGCTTTACCGGCAACCTGATGATCCGCCTCGCGGACCCGGAGCAGGCGCTGCGGACCGACCAGCCGCTCTCCGACGTCGAGCCGCGGCCGCGGCAGGAGGCCGGGGTGACGTACGTGGTCTTCCGCGGCGAGGCCGTGCCGAGCGATGCGGTCCGGCCGAATACCGGGCCGGACGGCCGGCAGATCGGCCTGGTCGTCGAGCAGGGGCTGTTCCTGCACTCCATCGACGCCGGACGGGCGCCGGGAGGGGTCCAGACGTGTGACACGGTCGGCCGGCGCGTCGGCCGGGTCACCGCCTACGTCGCCTTCGACCCCGCCCGGGCCAGCGGCGCGGCGCTCGACCCCGTTCCGTTCACGGCCTACGACGAGTTCGCCTTCGTCGGCCCGCGGGGCGAGCCGGCCGGCGGCTTCACGGCCGACAGCCGCGAGGGCCGGGTGTTCAACACGTCCGTCCTCGGCCGGCCGGCCATCCGCTTCGGCGGCGTCGGCCGGCTCCTGGGCGGGACCGGGCCGTTCGACGGGATCGACGGCTTGATGACCGACAACTCGCTGGTGGTGTTCACGCCGCACGTGAGCGCCAGCGTGTACGTGCTCCGCGTCAACGACCCGCAGGGCCGGTTCGCCGCCGCCCTCGGCGAGTCGTAGCCGCCGCGGCCCGAACCATGCGCGAAACCATCAAATCCCTGTTGAGCCTCTCCTGGGCCATGATGCTCTTCGGCGCACGGCAGGCCCAGAACCTGCTGACCCCCGGGCCGGCCGGGGCCCCGGGCCGGCGGGCGGAAGACGCCTTCGACGCCGTGGCCCGGGCCACGGGGGGCCAGCTGTCGCAGCCCCTGAAAGAGCTGTTCGAGGCCGGCGACCGGGCACAGCGACAACTGATCGACGCGCTGGCGCGCATCGCCGACCCGAACCAGCGGCGGGTCGGACCGGACGGACGGCCCGCCGGCCCATGGGACCCCGCGCCGCCGACGGCCGGCGGGGGTTCCGCGGGGGCGGCACGTCCGGCCCTCGCCCCGGACCGGACCGCGGCACCGCCGGCCCCGGCCGCCGCCACCGGGCCCGACGACGACGACCGGCCCGACACCCGCACCCACCTCGTCCTGGGCGGCGGCCTGTCCGCCGGCATGGGCGATTTCGCCCTCAGCGCCGACACGCAACGGTACAGCTACCCGAATCTCCTGACCCGGCAGATGGGCGTCCGCTTCCCCCAGCTGCTCGTCCAGCCGCCCGGCCTCGGCGCGGCGGTCGGATTCCCCGACGGCGGCACGGTCGTGCCCGCCCTGCTGCAATCGACCGTGGTCGAGACCTTCCCGCCGGCCCTGCCGCCCGCGAACCTGGCCGTGCCCGGCCTGACGGTCGCCGACGTCCTCTCGCTCCGCCCCACCCCGCCGCTGGTCCACCGCGACGACGCCAAGCAGACGGCCGTCAACCTCCTGCTCGGCCTGCCGGACTTGTTGACCGGTGGCGACGAGCCGCTGCCGACGCCGTTGGAACTCGCCCTGCGGCAGGACCCGGCCTGCGTCATCCTGGAACTCGGGTACGACGACTTCCTGGGGCCCGCCGTCACCGGCGACACCGACCGCCTGCCGGACGTCGGCGACCTGTGTGAGCACTTCACCCGCATCCTCACCCGCTTCCAGGAGTGCGGCACCGAAATCCTGCTGCTGACCGTCCCGGACCCGCTCGATACGGCGCACTTCTCGACGCCCGCCGCCGCCGCCCGGTTCCTGCGGGTCCGGCCGGACGTCCTCGACCGTGCCTACGGCCTGCCGCCGGGCAGCCTCATCACCGTCAACGGGCTGCTCGAAATCGCCGGGCACGTCCTCGCCGGCCGGTTCGAGGAGTTGCGGCCCGGGGGCGTACTCGGCCCCGACGCCGTCCGGGCGGTCCGTCAGCGGGTCGCGTCGCTCAACGACGAGCTCGCGGACCTGGCCCGCCGCCACGGGGCGGCACTCTACGACTTGCACGCGCTGGTCCGCCGGGTCCGGGAGCAGGGCGTGACCGTCGGCGGGCGGCGCCTGACGGCCGACTACTTCGGCGGCTTCTACTCGCTCAACGGCTATTACCCCGGCCCGACGGGGCAGGCCGTGATCGCCGCCGACCTGCTCGGCCTCGTCGGCGACGTCCGCCGGACGGCGTACCCGGCCGTCGACGTGGAGGCGGTGCTGGCGGCCGACCCCGTCGCCCGCTACCAGGCGGCGCAGGGGGCGGAGATGTCGTGGGACGAAGTCGTCCGGGCCGCTCCGCCGGCCGGCCCCGACCCGCGGCCGGCCGCCGCGGCCAGCCGGACCGCCCGCCCGCGGTCGCCGGCCGACCCCGCCACCCCGCCGGCCCCGCCCGCGCTGCCGCTGCGACTGCCGCCCGGCGGCGAGCAGACGCTGCCGCTCAACCCGGAGCTGAGCTACCACGCCGACGGCATCCGCATCGTCAACTGCCCGGACACGGCGGAGGCCCGCTACGGCAGCTGCGCCGGCGAGCTGTTCGGCGGGCTGGCCATGTTCGGCAGCCACCTGCGCGGCGACCTGCACTTCCGGTTCACGCCCCCGGCCGGCGGCGTGTCCCACTTCGAGATCGACTGGGGCGACGACGGCCTGGCCGGCGACGACTCGGTCATCGCCGCCCCGCGGATCTTCCGCCTGCCGGCCGTGCAGGCCCGGGTGCTGCACTGGCCCGGGACGGTCCTCTCCGGCGACCTCAACCTCGAAACCGGCGAGGTTACCAACCTGGACGTCCGGGTGCGGTACGTCAACTCGGCCCTCCAGGTGCTGGTGCAGGGCAACCCGAACTTCCCGAACGTACCGATCCAGTTCGCCGGCGCGTACGGGTCGGTGGCGGCGCGGTTCGACCAGCGGCCCGACGGCCTGCTCGACTTCGCCCTCCGCGGCACGACCTTCCTCCCGCTGGGCGGGGACTTCGGGGGCGACCCGGTGCGGTGGCCGCTCCAGTTCGGCGCGCTGACCGGCCGGCCGGCCAGCGTCCCGGCCGCCGGCACGGCCATGCACCCGCACCTGCACCTGGACACCGGGGAGACGCGGCCGGCCGAGGGCGACGCCGGCCCGCCCGACGTGCCGACCAACACCGTGCAGGAGTTCACCGTCCACGCCCACAACAGCAACTTCGGCGACCTGTTCACCCTGACCGGGGAGGAACTCGGCGGCGAGGCCCGCGGCCGGTCGCACCTGATGGGCCGGGTGCAGGTCCAGTTCGGCGAGCGGTTCGGCGACACGGTGCCGATCTCGGTGGCCACGCTGCCGCCGGGCGGCATGCTGCTGAAGTCGCGGGGCGGCCCGATCGCCGACGTCTTCCCCGGCCGCCTACCGGCCGGGCTGGTCGGGCACAGCGAGTTCCTGCGGTTCCCGCTGCGGACCTACTTCCTGGATAGCGTCAGCTGCATCGACGACCCGTTCGACGTCGCCCTCGGGGCCGTCAACGTCCGCACCGGCGAGGTGATCGGCGAGCTGCTGCACCGCGGGTTCATCGGCCAGAACCTGTTTTTCGCCCTGGTCCGGGTCGAGCCGCGGACCCCGCAGTCGTCGTTCCTGTTCCGGGGCAAGGCCGCCTTCGAGGCGGGGACGAACGGCCAGTCGATCTACCGGTTCAACGGCGTCGTGCACATCCCCTACCCCGAGGGGTTCGCCTTCCCCAACCCGGACCTGGCGACGCACTTCCCGGCCGGGGCGGCGTCGGCCCTGGACCCGTTCTTCCGCCTGCAGGCGATGTACGGCGGGCGGCCGCCGCGGGGCGGGATGCGCGGCCGGGCCGACGACGTACTCGCCTCCAACGGCAACCGCTTCTCGTACCGCTACCGCATCCCGGCCGACCCGACCCGGGAGCGGGCGAGCTTCGAGTACACCAACCGCGCCCAGGGCGGCACGTTCCGCATGACCGGCCTGGCCTGGGTGAGCTTCACCCACTCCCGCACCAGCCCGGCGGCCGCGTCCGGGTGCGACACGGTCACGTTCACCGGGTACGGCATCTGGAGCCGCGACCGGCCCGACCGGCTGCACGTGGCGACCGTCCAGGTCTCGACCGCCCGGGGCGCGCCGTACGTGAGCATCCAGATCGACGGCGGGCTGGTGTCCAACGTCAACACCAAGCCCGAGGCGGACGAGGACGCCTGGGCGTGACCCGGAGTGGCGGATGACCCCCGCGGCGGACTACGACCGGCCCGACGCCCCGGCCGGCCCGGCCTGGACCGACGAGGACCGGACCGTGCTGGGCCGGGTGGACGCCGCCCGCGCCGCCGGGGCGGCGCTGCTCCGCTGGTGGCGGCGGGTGCACGCCGCCGCCGCCTACGCCGAGCGGGTCGAACTGATCCGGACGTTCAACCAGCCCGACGTCGGCTTCGCCTTTTTCGACCAGGCCGACCTCCCCGGCGGGGCGGTCCCGGTCATGGGCCTGGTCGAGGACCTGCTCTACGACCAGCCCAAGCACGCGCCGCCGGGGGCGGTCCGGGACGAGTTCCGGGAGTTCGTCCTGCACTACTTCATGCGGGTCAGCGCGTTCGAGCGGCCGGAGGCGTACGCCGAGGTCGACGCCCCCCCGCCCCCCCGCCCCTTCGCGGGGCTCAGCTGGTGCCCGACGTACGAGGCGAATAAGACCGGGTTCGGCTTCTCGCAGCACTACTACAAGCTCAAGGGGTCCGGCCGGGTCGGCAAGTTCCCCGCCGACGAGCGGTTCCGCATCGTGGACCTCCGCCGGATCGGCACGGAGTTCGAGTGGGTCGTCCTCAAGGTCCGCATCTACGACTTCAACCTGACCCTCCGCGCCCGCGGCCAGGAGTCGGCCCGGGTGGTCGTGCCGCTGCGGGAGGAGAGCTACCTGGTCGTCAGCCCCGAGTTCGTGTTCGCCGACGACCGTCCCGGCCCGGGGCTGCTCGGCCGCTACGGGCTCGGCTACGCGTTCATTCCGTACCCGGACACGGCCTTGCTGGCGTACGGCCCCGGGCAGTTCCGGGCGAGCTTCCAGCTGATCCACTTCCGGGTGCTGGACTCCGGGCAGATCCACCTGGACCTGGTGTTCGCGGCCAACCGGCCCGAGCAGGTCGCGCGGGTGCCGTTCGCCCCGTTCGACTGGGGCCTGCGACTGACCAACTTGTTTTCGCTCGGCCTGGCCGGCCCGTTCCTGGCCCCGCTCCGCTGGGCGGCCAACCGCTGGCCGCTGCGGCTGGGGACGTTCGACCCGGTCGGCGGCTTCGTGTCGCTGGCCAACGCGGCGACCGGCGGGGCGGCCGCCCGCGACTACTGCATCTCCTGGGAGCAGCTGGAGCGGCAGTTCCTCGTCCAGCACTTCATGCAGCACTACCAGATGGCCCTCGGCTCGCTGCTGACCTGGCGGCAGCACGCCGACTGGCGGGACCGAGCCGCCCTGCCGGACGAAGTCATTCGGGGGGAGGCGACATGACCCTCCGGCAGAACGACTACTCCGCCGTCGTTCTGTCGGGCGGCGGCGCCCACGGGGCATACGAGGTCGGCGTGCTCACCGCCCTGATGACCGGGGCGAGCTGGACGACCGGGAACCGGCCGCTCGCCCCGGACGTCGTCACCGGCACGTCCATCGGCGCGTACAACGCGGCCGTCCTGGTCTCCCGGCTGGAGGCGGACGACCCGCCGGCCACGATCCGCTACCTGGCGGACGTCTGGCGCAGCCTGGTCCCGCCGGACGGGGACGGCATGCACAACCGCGTGTTGCGGCTCCGGGCCGTGCCCCCGCGGGGGGCCCTGGCCCGCCCGGTCCGGACCGCCGCCCAGTTCGGCGCGGACGCCCTGTTTTTCACCCAGGACTGGCTGTCCCGCGGCGCGGACTGGTGGACCACCAGCCCCACGGTGCAGGGGCTGCTCGGCGAGGTCGACCTGAGCACCGCGATCTCCCGGGAGCCGACCCGGCAGTTGGTCCGCGACACCGTGTCCCTTGCCGCACTGCGCCAGTCCCGGCGGGCGCTGTTCATCGCCACCACCAACTGGCGGACCGGGCAGTTGCAGTACTTCCGCAACGCGGACATGACCGACGAGCAGGGGGCGGACGTCGTCATGGCGTCCAGCGCCCTGCCCGGCATCTTCGAGCCGGTGCGGATCGGCGGCGACCCGTACGTGGACGGCGGCTTGGCCATGAACACGCCGCTGGGCCCGGCGTTCGTGGAGTTCCAGCCGGGGGCGGACACGGCGCACGTCATCTATTTGGACCCGGAAACCGCGGACATCCCCGTGCAGCCGCTCCGCAGCACCGTCGGCATCCTGGACCGGATGATCACGATCGGCCTGGCCCTGACGGTCGAGTCGGACATGCGGATCGCCGACCACGTCAACCGCGGGCTGCAGTACCTGGACAAGGCCAAGGCGGGGCAGCGCCCCGGAGCGGAGGACGCGCGCACGATGATCGAGTCGGTCGCGTACCTCGTGGACGGCATCGGCGGGCGGACGCCCGACTCGCCCAAGACGATCCACCGCTACCGCCCGTCCCGGTACCTCGGGGGGATGTGGACGTTGCTCGACTTCAGCCGCGCGACGATCGAGGAGTTGATCGAACTGGGGTACCGGGACGTGATGAACCACGACTGCGTCAAGAGCAAGTGCGTCCTGCCGACCGGGATGCAGGGCGGGGCCGGCCCGGTCCGGGCGGGCGGCGCGCAGCGGGTCGGGGGCGTGGCGGAGCTGGTGGCGGCCCGGTGACGGCGGGCGGGGGCACGGCCATGTCCGACGACCCGCGGGCCACGGCCGTCGTCCTCTCCGGCGGCGCGTCGTACGCGGCGTACCAGGTGGGCGTGCTGCGGGCCCTGGCGGAGGGGTGTTCGCCGGCCACCGGCTGCCGGCCGCTGCGGGCGAGCATCTTCGTCGGGACGTCGGCCGGGGCGATCAACGCCGCCGCCGCCGTGGCCCGCCCGGAGCCGGACCTGGCGGCCGTGGCCGGCCGGCTCGAGCGGTTGTGGCTCGAGGAGTTCGCGGCGGACCCCGCCCGGTGCCGGGACGGGGCCCTCCGCATCCGCGGCGACCCGGCCACATACTGGCGGGCGGCGTGTCGCGGCCGCCGGCCGCTGGCCGCGCTGGCCCGGCTGGCCGCGGACGGGCTGACGTTCGCCAACGAGTTCGTGGCCCGGGCCGGCGGGTTCGCGGCGTCGGAGGAGCCGCTCGCCCGGCGGGTCCTGGAGGCCGCCGGCATCGCCCCGGTGATCGCCCGGGACAACTTCGAACGGATCGTCGCCCAGGTGATCGACCTGGCAGCCATCCGCCGGTCGCACCGCCTGCTCCGGATCACGGCCACCGACTGGTACACGGGGGAGCTGAAGGTGTTCGCCAACCAGGACATGACGGACGACATCGGCCACAAGGCGATCTTCGCCTCCGCCGCGTTCCCCGGGACGCCGCCGGTGGACATCGGCGACACGTCGTACGTGGACGGGTCGTACGTCGCGGCCATGCCGACGAGCCCGGCCTGGCAGGCCGGTGCCCGGACGACGCACGTCGTGTACATGGACCCGACCATGGAGGACACGCCGGCCGAGCGGTTCGACAACTCGATCGACGTCCTGGACAAGGTGTACCACTTCCTGACCGCCACCATCTTCGCCCGGGACGTCCAGCTGGCCCGCGACATCAACCGCGGGCTGGACCTTCTGGACCGGCCGGACCGCCCCGGCGGGCTCTCCCCGCTGGAGCTCCGCGGGATCCTGCGGCTGGCCGGGCGGGGGGCGGCCGCCCCGGCCGGGTCGCCGCCGTTCCGCAAACTCGTCATGCACCTGTACCACCCGACCGACGACCTGGGCGGGGCCGTCGGCCTGGTGAACTTCGACCGGGACCACGTCGCGTGGCTCATCGGCCGCGGCTACGAGGACGCGGCCGGGCACGATTGCGCCAAGAGCGGGTGCCTGCTGGACTGACGCCAACGCCCACTGAGGAACGATCATGGGGACAACCAATCCGACCGCGCCAATCGACGTCGACGTCGCCATCCTCGGCGCCGGCCTGGCCGGCCTGACCCTGGCCCGCCAGCTCCTGCTCAACTCCGACAAGACCGTCCTGCTGCTCGACCGCCGGCCGGACGTGCCCGGGCCGCGGCAAAAGGTCGGGGAATCGACCGTCCAGGTCGGGGCCTATTACTTCGCCAAGGTCCTCGACCTGGAAGAGTACCTGCTGCACGAGCAACTGATGAAGTACAACCTCCGCTTCTACTGGAAGTCCCCCGGCCGCGATAACGACCGGTTCGAGGACTATGGCCACTCCTTCATCCGCACCTTCTCCAACATCCCCTGTTACCAGCTCGACCGGAACACGTTCGAGGCCGAGTTGCTCCGCCGCAACCGCGCCGACCCGCGGCTGACGTTTCACCCCGGGGCGGCCGACCTGGACGTGACGCTGCACGACGAGGGGCCGCACGGCGTGCGGTTCACAGCCGGCGGCCGGCGGCACGACGTGCGGGCGCGGTGGGTGGTGGACACCACCGGCCGGGGCCGGTTCTTAGCCCGGCGGTTGGGGCTGGGCCGCGAGAACCCGATCCGCCACGGGGCATCGGTCCTGTGGGTGGACGGGATCGTGGACATCGACAAGCTCACCGACCGCCCGCCGGCCGAGGTCCGCAAGAAGCGGGAGCGGTCGGCGATCGGCCACCTGCCGTTCTGGCTGGCCACCAACCACTTCATGGGCGAGGGGTTCTGGTTCTGGGTGATCCCCCTCCGTGGCAAGACGAGTCTGGGCGTCGTCTACGACAAGGAGATCTTCCCCTGGCGGGAGGTGAACAGCCAGGAGAAGTTGCTCGAGTGGGTCTGCCGCGAGTTCCCCCTGTTCGCCCGGGACCTGCCCCGCCGCCGGGTGCTCGACTACACGGCCCTGAAGGACTTCTCCTACGATTGCGCCCAGACGATCAGCCCGCACCGGTGGGCCCTGGCCGGCGAGGCCGGGCGATTCACCGACCCGCTCTACAGCCCCGGCAGCGACCTGATCTCCGTTTACAACACCCTCATCACCGACGCCATCCTGACCGACGACCCCGCCGAGTTGGCGGTCAAGTGCAGGCTGGCCGAACAGCTGATGCGGGTCTTCTACCAGGCGACCGTGCCCAGCTACGCCGTCAGCTACGACGCCCTCGGCGACCAGGAGGCGTTCACCCTCAAGTACGTCTGGGAGCTGTCCGTCTACTTCCCGTTCTACGTCTTTCCGTTCATCAACGACCTGTTCACCGACCGCCGGTTCCTGGCGGCCTACATGGCGAAGTTCGCCCGGCTCGGGCCGATCAACCGCGGGGTGCAGGCGCTCGTCAGCGGCTTCTACCAGTGGAAGAAACTCCACGGCCGGCGGCCGGCCGGGCCGGTGTTCAACGACTTCACCGACCTCGCCCCGCTCAAGACGGCCGAGAGCGCGTTCTACGCCGTCGGCCCGTCGCCCGAGGAGGCCGCCCGGCTGCTCGACCGGCACCTGGCGAACCTCGACGAGCTGGCCCGGTTCGTCGCCGCCCACGTCGCCTCGGTCGTCATCGGCGACCGGGCGGTGCTGACCAACGCTCGGTTCGTTGAAGGGATCGACGTGACCAACCTGGCCTTCGACCCGGAGGCCATCCGCGCCCACTGGTCGATGTGCGCGGACGCGGCGGAGACGTACTGCTGGTCGTTCGACCCGTTCGTGCTGGACAAGTTCCGGGCGGCGCCGGTCGCCATCACCGCGGTGAACGGGACCACCCTGTGGGAGCTGTGCCGTGTCTGATCACGCCCCCTTGCTCGAACGTGCCTTCGCGATCGACCCGACCGAGGAGTCCTACGACGTCGCCGTCGAGGGAGAACTGCCGCCGTTCGTCCGCGGGACGTACTATCTGAACGGCCCGGCCCGATTCGCACGCGGCGGCCTGCGGTATCGCCACTGGCTCGACGGCGACGGCATGGTCTGCGCCCTGCACTTCGGGGCAGGCGGCATCCGCTTCACGAACCGCTTCGTCCGGACTCAGAAGCTCGTCACGGAGGAAAGCGCCGGCCGGCCGCTCTTCCGCACGTTCGGGACGGCCTTCCCCGGCGACCGGCTGCGGCGGGGCGTGGCTACCGAGTCACCCGTCAACGTCAGCGTCTACCCGTACCGCGGCACGCTGCTGGCCCTCGGCGAACAGTCGCTGCCCGTCGAACTCGACCCGGACACGCTGGCGACCCGTGGGCCGTACGACTTCGGCGGCCAGATCAACGACCTCAGCCCGTTCGCCGCCCACCCCAAGTTCGACCCGGAGATCGGCGGGCTGGTCAACTTCGGCGTCTGGTTCGACCCGGCCCGGCCGGTGCTCGTCCTGTACCAGTTCGCGGCCGACGGGCGGCTTGCCGACCGCACCCGCGTCCCGCTGCCGTACCCGTGCTCCGTCCACGACTTCGCCCTAACCCCGCGGCACGCCGTCTTCTTCCTCAGCCCGCACCTGCTGGACGCCGCCGCCCTGCGGGCCGGGCAGACGACGCTGGAGGCCCTATCCTGGCAGCCGGACCGCGGCAGTCGACTGCTGCTCGTCGATCGCACCGCCGGGGCGGCGACCGAGGTGTCGGTCGGCCGCGGGTACTGCTTGCACCTGGTCAACGCCTTCGAGGCCGCCGGCCGGCTGACGGCCGACGTCATCGAGTTCGACCGGCCGGTCTACGGCGAGTACCTTGTGCCGGACCTGTTCGCCGGCGTGTCCCCGGGCCGGCCGGTGCGGTACGTCGTGGACGCGGCCAATGGGGCACTGCTGGAGCGGCGGGAGCTGGACTACGCCCACGCCCCGGACTTCCCGGCGGTGGACCCGCGCGACGCCGGCCGGCCGTATCGCGACTTCTGGATGCTTGGCATCGCGGCGGCCGGCCGGCCCGGGCGGAAGTTCTTCGACGAGCTGGCCCGGGCCGACTGGGACGTCGCCGCCGCCCGCGACGTTTACCGGCCGCCGCCGCGGCACTACTTCGGCGGCGAGCCGGCATTCGTGCCCGACCCGCGGCGGTCGCGGGCCGGAGCGGTGATCTGTCCGGTATTCGATGCCGGCACCGCGGCCACGACGTTCGCCATGTTCGACGCCTACGCCCTGGCCCGGGGGCCGGTGGCCCGGCTGCGGCTGCGGTCCCCGATCCACCTCGGCTTCCACGCCACGTTCCACGAGCACGACGCCTGAGGCCCCGCCCATGATCCTCCGCACGATCCGGCACCTTCGGCCGACCGGGGCCTACGCGCTGATGCTGGCCGCCGCCGTCGGCGCGTTCCTGCTGGTCCGCACATACGGCGAGACGCTGCCCCCGCCGCCGGCCGAGCCTTCCGCGGCCGCGGGGCCGGCCACGGCCCGCCCGGCCGACACGCTGGCCCGCCTGTTACTGGCCCTGGGCGTGGTCGTCGCCGCCGGCCGTGGGCTCGGGGCGGCGTTCGCCCGGCTGCGGCAGCCGCCCGTCATCGGCGAGGTCGTCGCCGGCATCCTGCTCGGCCCGTCCCTGCTCGGCCGGATCGCCCCGTCGGCGCAAGAAGCCTTGTTCCCGGCCGAGGTCGTCCCGCTCCTGGCCGCGGTCGCGCAACTCGGCGTCATCCTCTACATGTTCCTGGTCGGCGTTGAGCTCGACGCCGGATCGCTGGGCGGCCGGGCGCACGCTGCCGTCGCCGTCTCACACGCCGGCATCGTCGTGCCGTTCGTGCTCGGGGCGGTGCTGGCCCTGGGCCTGTACCCGTCCTTGGCCGGCCCGGGCGTGCCGTTCACCCCGTTCGCACTGTTCCTGGGGGTGTCGCTGTCGGTGACAGCGTTCCCGGTGCTGGCCCGCATCCTGACCGATCGCGGGCTGAGCCGGACTCGGCTCGGGGCCGTCGCCCTGACCTGCGCCGCGGCGGACGACGTGACCGCGTGGTGCCTGCTGGCGTTCGTCACCGGCGTGGCCCGGGCGGCCGTCGGCGGGGCAGTGCTAGCCGCGGCCCTGACCGCCGCCTACGCCGGGTTCGTCGCCGTGGCCGTCCGGCCGCTGGCCGAGCGGCTGGCGGCCCGGTGCGAGGGCCGGCCGTGCCCGCGGGGCGCGCTGGCGGCCGTGCTCGTCGCCCTCCTCGCGTCGGCCCTGGCGACGGAGGCGATCGGCGTCCACGCCCTGTTCGGGGCGTTCCTGCTCGGTTGCGTCATCCCGCACGGCAGCGGCCTGGCCCGCGCCCTGACGCGGCGGCTGGAGGACGTGGTCACGGTACTCTTGCTACCGGCGTTCTTCGCCCTGACCGGCCTGCGGACACAGGTCGGTCTGGTGTCCGGAGCCGGGGCGTGGCTGGTCTGCGGGCTGATCGTGCTCGTCGCCACCGCCGGCAAGGCGGGCGGGGCGGCTGTCGCCGCCCGGGTCACCGGCCTCGGCTGGCGGGACAGCGCCGCCCTTGGCGTGCTGATGAACACCCGCGGGCTGATGGAGCTCATCGTGCTGACCGTCGGCCTGGACCTGGGCATCCTGTCGCCGACGCTGTTCGCGATGCTGGTGCTGATGGCCGTGGCGACCACCCTGGCCACCACGCCGATCCTGGACCGGCTCGCCCCGGCCAGCCTACTGGCTCGGCCCGCCGACGCCCGGCCGGCCCGACGGGTCCGCTGGCCGCGACCCCGGGTGGTTCGCCATGGTTGACGAATCCCTCGACCTGCTCACGGCGACGCGGGGCCGCACCCTTGACCTCGTCCGCACACTGTCCCAGGCGGAGGCGGACGCCCGGCCCGTCCCCGGCCGGTGGTCGGTCGGCGAAGTGCTGGATCACCTGCTACTGGCAGAGCGATTCTTCCGCGGCGAGGTCCGGCAGCTCGCCGCACTGGCACGGGCCGGGCGGGAGCCGGTCCTCCACCGCCGGTTCGCCGACCTGGACATCTCACTCGGCCCGGTGCCGCGGGCGGCCCTGCCGCTGTTCACCCTGCCGCTGCGGCTGGTGAACCCGTTCGTCCCCCGGTTCGTCCGTGACTTCCTGCTGACCTCCCGCCTGGTCCCGGCCCGGCACCCGACGGCCGCCACGCCCCGGCCCGGCCGGCCGGTTCAGGCACTGCGGCGGGAGCTGGCCGAGTCGCTGCGGGAGACGCTGGCCGTGTTCCGGGACAACGCCGACCTGGACTTCCGGCGGATGTGGCACGGCCACCCAGTGCTGGGGACGAACGACGTGCCGGCGCTCGTGCGGATCGTCGCCCTGCACGAACAGCGGCACCAGGCGGCCATCGCCGA
>DASXAN010001109.1:0-1935 GCA_036406755.1 Gemmataceae bacterium | reverse complement strand
AGCGAAGAAATTGTCCTCGCTGGCGCTCGGGCTCGGACGGCCCCGCCGTTTTCGTCTTTTCCGGTTGCACCCGCCGGCCGCCGATCGTTCAATAGCCCCGCCACACCAACCGGAGGGGCTGCCGTGCCGCGCTGGGTCGTCGCGCTGAGTCTGTCGCTCGTCGGCGTTGCCGCCGCCGCGGACGAGCCGGCGGTGGGCATCACCTGGGGCGTCAAAATCCCCGTCCGCGACGGGTGCTCGCTGAACGCCACGCTCTACCGCCCGACCGGCGGGGCCGGGCCGTGGCCGGCCGCCGTCACCATCACGCCGTACATCTCCGACACCTACCACGACCGCGGCATGTACTTCGCCCGCCACGGGTACGCCTTCGCCATCGTGGACGTCCGCGGCCGGGGCAACTCCGAGGGGACGTTCGAGCCGTTCGTCCACGACGCCCGGGACGGGCATGACGTCGTCGAGTGGCTCGCCCGCCAGCCGTGGTGCACCAGCAAGGTCGGCACCTGGGGCGGGTCCTACGCCGGCTACAACCAGTGGGCGATCCTGAAGGAGTTCCCGCCGCACCTGGCGACCATCGTCCCGGCCGCGGCCGCCCACCCCGGCATCGACTTCCCGATGCAGCAGAACGTCTACTCCTCCTACGACGTCCGCTGGCTGACCCTGGTCGGCGGGCGGACGCCGAACGTCAAGCTGTTCGGCGACGAGAAGTTCTGGATCGACCAGTACCGCAAGCGGTACCTGGCCAACCGCCCGTTCGCGGAGCTGGACACGCTCGCCGGGCATCCGTCGCCACACTTTCAGAAATGGTTGCAACACCCGACGCCGGACGCCTTCTACGATTCGCTCGTGCCAAGCCCTGAACAGTACGCCAGGATCGACCTGCCGCTGCTGACGATCACCGGCCATTACGACGACGACCAGCTCGGGGCGCTGACGTTCTACGAGCGGCACATGAAGCACGGGTCGGACGCCGGCAAGGCGAAGCACTACCTGCTCATGGGCCCGTGGGACCACGCCGGCACGCGGACGCCGGCCCGGGAGGTCGGCGGGCTGACGTTCGGCCCGGCGTCGATGCTCGACCTGAACGCCCTGCACGCCGACTGGTATGCCCACGCCATGAAGGGCGGCCCCCGGCCGAAGGTGCTGGAGAAGCGGGTCGTCTACTACGTCATCGGGGCCGACAAGTGGAAGTCCGCGGACAAGCTCGAAGACATCGGCAAGACCAAGCGGCTGCTCTACCTGCACTCCGCCGGCCGGGCGAACGACGTGTTCGCGTCCGGCCGCTTGCGGCCGGACGCCCCGGACAAGCAGCCGCCGGACCGCTACACCTACGACCCGCTCGACCTCCGCCCGGCCGAGCTGGAGCGGGAGCCGGTCAAGAACCCGCTCACCGACCAGCGGGCCGCGCTGAACCGCTTCGGCAACGGCGTGGTCTACCACACCGACCCGTTCCCGGCGGCGACGGAGGTCAGCGGCCGGATGAAGCTGACGCTCTGGCTGGCCCTGGACGTGCCGGACACCGACTTCGAGGCAGACGTGTACGAGATCCTGCCGGACGGGATGAGCGTGCTGCTGGCCAACGACCTGAAACGGGCGCGGTTCCGGGAGTCGCTGCGGGAGGCGAAGCCGGTGCCGGCCGGGGAGGTGATGAAGTACGAGTTCACGACGTTCAACTGGTTCTCACGACAGATCGGGGCCGGCAGCCGGCTGCGGCTGGTGGTCGCGTCGCCGAATTCGGTCCACGTGCAGAAGAACTACAACGGCGGCGGCGACGTGAGCCGGGAGACGGCGAAGGACGCGCGCACGGCCCACGTGACGGTGTACCACGACGCGGAGCACCCGAGTTCGTTGGAACTGCCGGTGGAGGAGTAGACCGGCGAGCGATCGCGTGGGCTGCTTGTCGGGTGGGTCGAGGGAGCGGAGCGACCGAGGCCCACC
>DASXAN010001108.1:0-4983 GCA_036406755.1 Gemmataceae bacterium | reverse complement strand
CTGCGCCTCGGCCTGGGCGAACGCCGGGTGGTCCGTCGTCGGCTCGGGCCGGCCGAGCATCGGCGCGAGGTGGTCGCCGATCGTGACCGGCAGGACGAAGTAGCCGTCGGCGAGGCCCTGCATGAGCGCGCTGGCCCCGAGGCGGTTGGCCCCGTGGTCGGAGAAGTTCGCCTCGCCGAGCACGAACAGCCCCGGCAGGTTACTCATCAGGTTGTAGTCCACCCACAGCCCGCCCATCGTGTAGTGCGGGGCCGGGTAGATCCGCATCGGCCGCTGGTACCCGTCCTCGCCGGTGATCTGCAGGTACATGTCGAAGAGGTTGCCGTACTTGTCCTCCACCTTGGTCCGGCCCATCCGCCGGATGGCGTCGGCGAAGTCCAGGTAGACGCCCCGGCCGCCGGGGCCGACGCCGCGGCCCTCGTCGCACACCTGCTTGGCCGCCCGGCTGGCGATGTCCCGCGGGGCCAGGTTGCCGAAGCTGGGGTACTTCCGCTCCAGGTAGTAGTCGCGGTCGGCGTCGGGGATTTCATTCGGATGGCGATTGTCGCCCGGCCGCTTCGGCACCCAGATGCGGCCATCGTTGCGGAGCGACTCGCTCATCAGCGTCAGCTTGAACTGGTGCTCGCCGGTGACCGGGATGCAGGTCGGGTGGATCTGGGTGTAGCACGGGTTGGCGAAGTACGCCCCGCGCTTGTACGCCCGGTAGGTGGCGGTGACGTTGCACCCGGCCGCGTTCGTCGAGAGGAAGAAAACGTTCGAGTACCCGCCGGAGCAGAGCAAGACGGCGTCGCCGGCGAAACTCTCGACCTTGCCGGTGACGAGGTTGCGGGTGACGATCCCGGCCGCCCGCCCGTTGATGACGACCAGGTCGAGCATCTCCGTCTGCGGGTACATCTTCACCTGGCCGTACTGCACCTGCCGCTCCAGCGCCTGGTAGGCGCCCAGCAGCAGCTGCTGGCCGGTCTGGCCGCGGCAGTAGAAGGTGCGGGACACCTGGGCGCCGCCGAAGGAGCGGTTGGCGAGCAGGCCGCCGTACTCCCGGGCGAACGGCACCCCCTGGGCCACGCACTGGTCGATGATGTTGACGCTGACCTCGGCCAGCCGGTAGACGTTCGCCTCGCGGGAGCGGAAGTCGCCCCCCTTCACGGTGTCGTAGAAGAGGCGGTAAACGGAGTCGCCGTCGTTCTGGTAGTTCTTGGCGGCGTTGATCCCGCCCTGGGCGGCGATCGAGTGGGCGCGGCGGGGGCTGTCCTGGTAGCAGAAGCAGGAGACGTTGTAGCCCAACTCGGCGAGCGTCGCGGCCGCCGCCCCGCCGGCCAACCCGGACCCGACGACGATGACGTGGTACTTCCGCTTGTTGGCCGGGTTGACCAGCTTGATGTGGTTGCGGTGGTTCGTCCACTTCTGGGCGACCGGTCCGGGCGGGACTTTGCCGTCGAGTTGCATGGTCAGACCTGTGTTTTGCCGCTCGCGGCTTAGCGATCGCCGCCAAGCCGCAAGCGGCTAACCCGGAACGTCAGCGCCCACCAGCCGCGCCAACACCGCCACCGGCATCGCAATGTTCCCCACCACCACCGCCAGCGCGACCGCCAGCCCCACGCCGCGGATCACCCGCCACCACCGCGGGGCGCTCCAGCCCAGTGACTGTATCGTGCTGGCCACGCCGTGACTCAGGTGCAGCCCCAGGAACAGCTGGGCGACGATGTAGGCGATCGCCACCGGCACGTTGCGGAAGCCGTAGACGGTCATGGCGTAGACGTCGTGGTGCCCGCGGGCCGGGTCGCCAGGGTTGTCGGACAGGGCGAGGAAGTTGGTGCCGTTTGGCGCGGTCGCGGCGACCAGGCCGAACGTGTAGTGCATCAGGTGAAACACCACGAACGCCAGGATCACCAGCCCGCTCCAGATCATCGTCCGCGACGCGACGCTGGCCTGCACCGTGTCCTCGTGGACGTACCGCACCGGCCGGGCCCGCCGGTTCCGCAGTGTCAGCCGCACCGCCACCCAGATGTGGATCACGAACACCGCCAGCAGCCCGATCCGGGCCGTCCAGAGCAGGCCGCCGTGGTCCTTCAGGAACAGGGCGTAGCTGTTGAGCGCCTCCCGGCCGCGGAACATAAGCAGGTTGCCCGACATGTGCACGATGACGAAGGCCGTCAGGGCCAGCCCGGTCAGGGCGACCAGGTACTTGGCGCCAACGGTCGTGCCCAGGCCGGCGAACAGCCACCGGGACATGGGCACGGACTGGGCGTTGGTCGGGTACAGCCGCTTGGACGGGATGGTCGAGGTGGCCATGAGCACTCGGGGTCGGGGGGCTGATCCACCATCATTTTACGCTCGCGCCGGGACCCGGCCAGTGAAGATGGATCGTACCCAAAGCCCACCCGCGGCGGCGGGTGGGTCGGGGACCGGGTGGGCTTGACGGTTCTTCACACCCGGTTATAGTCCGCCGCTCACTTGAGAAAAAACGGACTCGAAGCGAGGGTGCCCTCGTGAGGTCACGGAAGCCACCGCTGGACCGCTTTGCGCTGCTGGCCGCCTGCCTGCTGCTGCCGGCGTGCGTCAGCACCCGGCCCGCCGAGATCGGCCGCGGCCGCGACCTCGCCCCGGCCATGCCGCCGATCCAGATCACCCGGTCCGACCAGACGACCGAGCCGCCGCTGGCCGCCGACGTGGTCGTGTCCGCCCGCCCGGCGGAACCCGGGCCGCTCGCCATCCTGCCGGTCAAGGGCCAGGCCCCGGCCGGCGATGGGGTGCGGACGGCCGGGCTGGAGGAGCCGGCCGAAGACTCCACGAGCGTCTGGGCCACGGCCGACGCGAAACCGACCGAGCCGCCGCTGGTGGCCGCCTTGCGGTGCTACCTGAACAAGTCGCCGGAGCAGGCCGCCCGCTGGCTCCAGGGCATGGACCAGGCCGACCGCGACCTGCTCGCCGCCCTTCTGCCGCTGGCCGTCCGCCTCGGCGACGGGGCGCTGAAGTCGGCCGACCCGCAGGACCTCGCCGCCCTGGTGGACGACGTGCAAAGCCTGGTCGCGCCGCTGCGGGAGCGGGCCGCCCTGGAGGTGCCGAAGCTGTGCTTCTGCCGGCCGGTCGCCGCCCCGGCCCGGTTCGGGGTGTACGAGGTGCTCGAGGAGAACCACCTGTTCCGGCCGGGCGACCTGGTCGGGCTGTACGTCGAGGTGCGGAACTTCGCCTGCGCCCCGCACGGGGACGACTACCGCACCTACGTGAAGACGTCCGTCGAGGTGCACAACGCCCGCGGGCAGATCGTCTGGCGGTTCGACCCGCCGGCGCGGACCGACCCGAGCCTGTCGCCGCGGCAGGACTACTGCCACTTCGGCCGGTTCGCCCTGCCGCCGGACCTGCCGCCCGGGGCGTACACGCTCTGGCTGAAGGTCACGGACGTGCCGACCGGGCGGACGGCCAAGCGGTCGCTGGACTTCCGGGTCACGACCATTTCGGGGCGCGAGGGGGAGAAGGAGCAGCGATGAGCGGGGCCGCCGGCTCGTCGGTCATCGTCAGGACAAACGGGGGAGTGCCATGTCACGGATGAGCGGGATCGTCACGGTGGCGCTGGTCGCCCTGGCCGCGGGCCGGGCCGCCGCCCAGGCCCCGAACGGCGTCAGGACGGTCTACACCAACCGGCCGGGGTTCAGCCTGCCGGTGCGGATCGACGACCGGGACCGGGCCGAACTGCGGGAGCTGCGGCTGTACTGCAAGGCCCTCCAGGGCAACCGGCAGAACGAGTGGGTATGCCTGGAGACGGCCGCCCCGAGCAAGTCCAAGTTCGGCTACCGGGCCCCGCAGGACGGCGAGTACTGGTTCTCGTTCGTGACCGTGGACCGGTCCGGCCGGGTCGCCCCGACCGACCTGGACAAGGCCCCGCCCGGCCTGGTCGTGGTCGTGGACAGCCGGGCCCCGGAGGTCGAGGTGCAGAAGCTGCCGTCGGCCTCGGGGGAGATGTTCCTCCAGTGCCACGTCCGCGACGCCAACCCGGACTACGCCACCGTCAAGCTCGAATACCGCGGCATCGACCGGGCCTGGCACGCCCTGGAGCCGCTGCCGGACGCCCCCGGCGTGTTCCGCATCCCGGACAAGTCGGTCCTCCGCGGCGTCGTCCGCGCCGCCGCCGCCGACAAGGCCGGCAACCAGACCGTCCGCGAGGTGGACATGACCCGCGACGCCCCATCGGCGTCCGGGGTCATGACGGCGTCGGCCCGGGAGGTGGTCGCCCCGCCGATGCCGCCGGCCCCGTCGGTGGCCCCGCCGCCCCCGCCGCCGATGCCGCGGGTGGCCGAGAAGGCCCCGGTCCCCGACCTGCCGGCCCCGGCCCAGGACAAGCCGCAGATGCTCAACGGCGTCCACTGCGTGCTCGAGTACGCCCTGGACGTGCCCAACGCGACCAAGGTCGAGGGCTACGCCACCAAGGACGGCGGCAAGACGTGGATGCGGCTGGGCGAGGACGCCGATAAGCAGAGTCCGTTCGAGTTCGAGCTGCCCGGCGACGGGGTGTACGGCCTGGCGCTGGTGGTGAGCACGCCGAACCACCCGGGCCAGCCGCCGGCCGCCGGCGACGCCCCGGACTGGTGGGTGGAGATCGACACGAACAAGCCGGCCGTGCAGATGACCGACATCCGCCTGGGCACCGGCGACGAGGCCGGGCAGCTGATCCTGGTGTGGTCGGCCGACGACAAGAACCTCGGCCCCAACCCGGTGTCGCTGCACTGGTCGGCCGCGGCCGACGGCCCGTGGCACCTGGGGGCGACGGGTATGAAGGCGGCGGGGACGGCCCGCTGGCAGGTGCCCAAGGAGGCCGGCACCCGCGTGTACCTGCGGCTGGAGGCGGCCGACAGCGCGGGCAACGTCGGCCGGTGGGAGTCGAAGGAGCCGGTCGTGCTCGGGTCGGACCGGGCGCGGGTGCGGATCCTCGGGGTGAGTGTCAAGCACTGACCCCCGGTTAGCCGCGACGCGGAGTCTTCGGAGCGG
>DASXAN010001107.1:0-1585 GCA_036406755.1 Gemmataceae bacterium | reverse complement strand
GTCGCGGCGCCACCCGTCGGCCGCCGCCCGCACCCGCCCCGCGTCCCGGCGGGCCCGCTCGATCCGGTCGGTGTACGTCTCCATCGCGTCGCCCTCGTCGTAAGGGGCGACACGGTACCGCCCGCTCCAGGCGACCGCCAGTCCAAGTGGGAACACCTAAATAACGCGGTGTGCAAGTTTCTTCGGACGGCTTGTATCCCAGGGGTTCCGGGCGGCCGATCGCAACCCCGCTTGGACCGCTCGTTGGAAATCAAGGACTTACGCCGAAAACTTGCACACCGCGTTATTTAGTTCTACTGTATCCGCGACGTCCGCTGATCAAGCCGGCGAGGTGGCAAGCGGTTGCGTCGTCGCCAGTGGTAGAGCCGCGCCTCCTCGTTCCGGCGCAGCCGCCGGTTCACCGTGCGGCAAACGCGCGCCGGACTGAGGCACCTCAGCATGCGGTTCAGCAGCGCGGCGATCATCCCCCGCACCTGCGGCGCCGTTAGCGCCGGCGACCACTTTTTTCCCCCGCCTGGTCTCCCGGGTCAGGAACCAAGTGGCGACGAGCGACAGCGCCTGGTGGTGGTGCCACCCCCGCCAGGTCTGCACCTGGTAGTCGGCCAGGCCCGCCTCCCCCTTGGCCCGCCTTAAACACTCCTCGATCCGGTGTTGGGCCTTGAACACCCGGGCGAACGCGGCCAGTGGGGTGTCCAGGGGGGCGTTGGACAGCAGGTAGTCGTGCTTCCACGTCCCGTCCCCCTGCCGCTCCCGGAACACCACCAGCAGCTCCGCCATGTTCGACGCCCGGTTGTCGGCCCGAGCCTGGACCAGCGTCCGGGCGGCCTGCACTACCACCGGCCCCTTCTCCCCATCGCGAACCTCGACCGCCTGCCACGCCCCCGCCGGCACGGCGGCGGCCCACCGGTCCGCACGCCCGAAGGGCGGCAGCGACGGGCGGCCGTGGCCTGAGTACGGCGGGTCGGGGGCGGCCAGGTCGCGGACCGAGGTGTTCGACGGGACGGCCAGCAGGTAGCACTCGCCCCGGGCCTGCAATTGCTGGCGGAACCACGACGACCGGCCCATCTCGTCGTCCCCGGACACCCACCCGTGCGGCAGCCGGGGGCCGCCCTCGTCGAGCATCTCCAGGGCCAACTCGTGCCGGGTGCGGAACCGGACCGCCGCCGGCACCCCGGCCTTCCGCCGCCGCCGCTGGCGTGTCGCCCACTCCTTCGGCAGGTAGAGCCGGAAATCGACCAGGGCGTGCTCGCGGCGCGAGGCGTAGGCGAGGTAGAGGCCGACCTGGCAGTCGTCGATCTTGCCCCGCCGGCCGCACCACTGCCGCTGCACCCCGACCGACTCGGTCCCCTTCTTGGGGAAGGCCGACGGGTCGAACACCAGCACCCCGTCCGGCTCGCCCAGCTCGGCCCCGACTTGCCGGGCCAACTCGACCAAGAGCGGCCGGTGGTCCCAGTCGGCCTGGCCGATGAACTTCTGGAGCCCCTGGCGGTCCCGGTCGTGCAGGTAGGCGATGGACTCGACGCTCTTACCGCCCAGGTCGGAGAGCAGCCCCTGGACGTAGTGCCTCGCGTTGGTCCGCTGCTCG
>DASXAN010001106.1:0-12260 GCA_036406755.1 Gemmataceae bacterium | reverse complement strand
AAATGGAACGGTCGCGGGGGCCGGCGGTGGACACGTTTCTTCAGATCGTCTACATTTTGGCCGCCATCGCCGTCGGCGGCGCCTACTTCGTCAGCATCGTCTGGGCCGCCGGCGACGCCGAGGCCCGGGGAAAGTCCGGGTGCCTGGTGGGGCTGCTGGTCGCACTGCTGTCATGGCCGCTCGGCCTGATCGCCTGGCTCGTCTTCCGCCCGGAGCGCCGCGCGCCCGACGAGGCGCCCGGCCCACCGCCGTGATCCCGCAAACGTCCAAACCGTAGCAAGAGGGGCAGCGATGGGACGACTCGACGGCAAATCCGCCCTGGTTACCGGCGGCGGCAGCGGCATCGGCCTGGCGACGGCCCGTGCCCTGCTCGACGAGGGCGCCCGCGTCGCCATCGCCGGGCGGGACGCGGCCAAGCTCCGGCAGGCTGCCGCGAGCCTGAACGCCGGCGACCGGGTGCTCGCCCACGCCGCCGACGTGACCGACAAGGCCCAGGTCGCCGCCCTGGCCGACGCCGTCACCCGTCGGTTCGGCCGCATCGACATCCTGGTGAACAACGCCGGGGCCAACGTCAAGAACCGGGCGATCAAGGACCTCGACCTCACCACCTGGGACCAACAGGTGGCGGTGAACCTGAATTCGGCGTTCTACTGCACGTTCGCCGTCCTGCCGCAGATGCGGGAGCGGCGGGACGGGATGATCGTCAACGTGAGTTCCGTATCCGGCAAGCGGGCCAACCCGCTCGGCGGGGCGGCGTACAACGCCGCCAAGTTCGGCATGTCCGCCCTGGGGCTGACACTCGGCGTGGAGGAGAAGGACAACGGCATCCGGGTGACGAACGTCTACCCCGGGGAGGTGGACACGCCGATTTTGGTGAATCGCCCGGTGCCGGTGACGGACGAGCACCGGTCGCGCATTTTGCAGCCGGAGGACGTGGCCGCGGCGGTGCTGTTCGTGTGCGCGCTGCCGCCGCGGGCGCACGTGCCGGAGCTGGTCATCACGCCGACGTGGCAGGTGTATTACTGAAATCCCAAACCCCAAGCACCAAATCCCAAACGCGGTTTGGGATTTGGTGCTTGGGGTTTGGGGTTTTCCACGTCACCGCGCCTCGACCACGTCGAGCACGATGCACGACACGTTGTCCCGCGACCCGCTCTCCAGCGCCAGCTGGCCCAGCCCGTCGGCGCACTGCTGCGGGTCCGGCTGCGACGACATGAACTCCAGGATGCGGTCGTCGGCCACCACCCCGCTCAGGCCGTCCGAGCAGAGCATGAACCGGTCGCCGGCCTGGAGGGTCTCCACGGCCACGTCCGGCCCCTCACCCACCTCGCGGGTGCCCAGGTACTTCCACAGTACGTTCTTGAATTTGTGCTCTCGCGCGTCCGCCCGGCTGATCGTCCCGGCCTGGACCAGGGCCTCGGCCAGCGAGTGGTCGATCGTCAACTGGTTGATCTTCTTGCCGCGAACGAGGTACGCCCGGCTGTCGCCGACGCCCGCGATGAACAGCTCCGCCCCCCGCCGCCACAGGGCCAGCACGACCGTCGTCCCCATGTTCTTCAGGTCGCGGTCCAGGGCCCCGCGGGCCATGATCGCCTCGTTCGCCTGGACGATCGACTTGCGGATGGCGGCCTTGACGTCGTCCGGCTTGGCCGTGGGAGTGAGGTTCTTCCGCAGCTCCCGGGGGATGATGTCGATCGCCTCCTTGCTGGCGATCTCGCCGGCGGCCTGCCCGCCCATCCCGTCCGCCACGATACACACCGACATCTCGGGGAACTGCTTGACCTCGATGGAGTCTTCGTTGTTCTCCCGGTAATTCCCCAGCAGGGTGCACTTGCCGATGTTCAACGACAGGGGCATGGACCACCTCGCACTTCCGGCCCGGGATAGACCCGGGGCCGACCACCGAACCGTGGCCGGTCGGCACTCATCCCCATCGTAACGTCTGTCGGCCGGAAAGCCAGTCTGCCGTGTCAATTTCGGCCCCCGGGCGGGCCGGTTGGCCCCGCGCGGCCGGTCCGACCGCCCCGGTTCACGGGACGGCCGCCCCCGTCCCGTTCGCCCAGCATATCCCGCAGGACCTGCGCATCCCGCACGGCGTGCCCGGCGTCGTCGTTGTTGAAGTAGGCGAACACGTCATGGCCGGCCCGCCGCTGTTCGCCCATCCAGTCCGCCCACGACCGCAGCCGCCCCGGCGGGTAGCCGCCGGCGTACGCCCGGGCCGTCGGCCCGTGGAAGCGGACGTACACCACCCGGGCCGTCACCCACTCCGGGCTCGGCTCGCCGCCCAGATCGTGGACACAGAACCCGACGCCGTGCTCGGCCAGGAGGTCCCGCACCGCGTCCGCGTACCAGGACCGGTCGCGGAACTCCATCACGTGCGTCAGGTCCGGCGGCAGCAGGGCCAGGAACGCCCGCAGCCGGTCCGGGTCGCACCGCCACCGCGGCGGCAGCTGGTACAGCACCGGCCCCAGGTGCGGCCCCAGCAGACGGGCCCGGTCCAGCACGTTCGCCAGCGGCTGTTCCGGGTCTTTGAGCTTCTTCAGGTGCGTCAGGTAGCGGCTGGCCTTGATCGCGTACAGGAACCCGGGCGGCGCCTGGGCCTTCCATTCCAAAAAGGCCGCCTCCGACGGCAGGCGGTAGAAGGAGTTGTTCACCTCGACGGTGTCAAACCGCCCGGCGTAGAAGGCGAACCAGTCCTTCACGGCCAGGCGCCGCGGATAGACCGTGCCCCGCCAGTGCTTGTAGATCCAACCGGACGTGCCGACCCGCGCCCGGCCGGGCGGGTCCGCCCGGGACGGGCGGTCGTGCGACCGGTCATGGCTTGTACGTGACGACACGGCCCCACAGGTCCTTGGTGCCCCAGATGCCGGCCCGCAGGCACTCCAGCTGCACGATCTGGCTGTGGTCCACGAACAGGTTGACCTCGGGGCCGTAGGTCTTGACGTACCAGGCGAATACGGCCGGGTCGGCCGCCTCGAACATCAGCCGCTCCGTGCCGACCGCGTCCACCAGGGCGGCGACGGCGTCGGTCCGCCAGCGGTGGACGCTCTCGGTGATCCCCTCCGACTCGACCATGACCAGCTCGGCCCCGGCGTCCAGGTGCCGGCGGATTAGCCGCACCGCGTAGCCGACGTCGCGGGTGCCCTCCGCCTCCAACTCCTCGGCGCTCGACGCCCCGCCGGCCCCGAACTGGATGCCGACCTCCGGCTTCGGCTTCAGCCCCGCCGCCCGGACCCGCTCGGTCAGCCGCAGGAAATCATCGGCCGGCAGGGTGACGAACCCGGCCGACACCTCGACGATGTCGAACCCCAGCTCGCGGCACTCGGCGAGGTACTTGTCCACCGCGGCCGGGCCTTGCGTCAGGACGTACTCGATGAACCCGCCGGTGGAGACGAGGACGCGGTGGCGGTGGCACAGGTCGATCAGCCCGCGGAGCGCCCGCCGCGGGAACAGGGCCATCGACCCGCCGGCGAATTTGAGGATGTCCACGGCGGCGCCGAACGTGTCGAGCAGGTCTTCGAGATAGCGGGGCCCGAGCGGGGTGTAGTACGGGCCGCGGATTTCCGTCAGGCCGACGGCCCGCGGCTTGTCGGCCCGCCGGTTGACCCGCAGGAACGAGAATACCCGGTCGTCGTCGGCCATGCCGCGCCCTCCACACGGAGACTACCGTGCAGCGCGCGTGCCGGGACATGGCGTAGCGGTAATCCCCGTCGCCGCAGGCCTTAGCCTGCGCCGGAAGCGCAGGCTAAAGCCTGCGGCTACCGAAGGAGGGGCGGCCGGGCCGGCGGCCCGGTGCCGACGTACACCAACTCGGCGTACACGGTCAGCTCCAGCCCGGCCCCGCCGCGGAGGAACCCGCCCCCGTGGGCGGCCGCGTCCACGACCAGGGCGTGGTGGCTGGCGGTCGTCTTCTGGTGTTCGGCCGACACCTTCCGCGACTCGGTGACGGCCTTCGCCTGGCCGCCGGCCCCCGGCACCTGGGCGGCCGCCGCCGCCTTCGCCTTGGCGGCTTCGGACGACCCCTCGTCCGACGACCACGCCCAGTCGGCCGGCACCGTGTTGACCGTGTACGACGCCAGCCCGGTCTTGGCCGTGCACTCGACGCGGTGGCTGCGGATGTGCCAGCCCGGCGGCGGCGAGTATACGACCCGCCGGACCTCCTTCTCCGTGCTGCCGACGTTCAGCGACACGGTGATGACCGGCAGCGTTTGGACGGTGCCGACGGCGACCGGCTGGGCGGCGGCCGGCGCCGGGGCGAGGGCGGCGGCCGCGAGCAGGGCGAACACGACTTGCGACGGACGGCTCATGATGGGACCTCCGTGCCAGAGAGTTGGAGTCTCCGACTGGTCGGGGGATTCTACGCGCGAACCGTGCCGGGCCGTGACCGAATGCGGACGGTTCGTCGCCGCGGCCGGTCGGCCCGGCCGGCGTGACCGGCAGAGTCGCCCCGCCTTGCCTGGTCGGGCCGCAGGTGGCGCAAAAACAGCCCGCCCCCGTCGCGGGGGCGGGCTGGGAAGACGGCCGGCGCCGTGGCGGCCTGACGTGCAGGACCGGCCCCGGCCCTAGTTGCGGACGATGTCGTTCCGCCCGCCGATGATCCAATCGCGGCCGGCCGCCCCGTCGAGCACGTCCACCGCCCCGTCGTCGAAGACGTTGCTCGGGGCGAGCAGCCCCTGGCTGAGCGCTGCCACCTTGCTCTGGAAGCTCGCGGACGAGGTCCAGCAAGTCATGATCTGGTTGAGCTTGGCGGGGCTGTTGTCCCAGGCCGTGGTGCCGCCGATCAACAGGTCGCAATCGCGGTTGCCCGTCAGGGAGTCGCACCCGGCCCCGCCGATGAGCAGGTCGCAGCCCTTGCGGCCGAGGAGTGTGTCGGCGCCGCCGCCGCCGAGGAGCACGTCGTTACCGCCGCCGGCGGTCAGCGTGTCGTTGCCGTCGCCGCCGTACAGCCAGGCGGAGAGCTTCAGGTCGTTGTCCACCGTGATGGTGTCGTCTCCCGCCAGGCCGTAGACCACGACCCGGTTGGTCGGCGCGAACGTCCCGAGGTTGACGCCGTTGACCTTCACTTGGACGTACGTCGAGCCGTCCGCGGTGACCTTGATCGTGTCGTTCCCGGCCGTGCCGCCGACGACCAGGGCCGTGCCGCCGAGCGGGTCGGCCTGGACCTCAGCCGCGGACACGCAGACGGTCGCGGAGACGGTGGCCGTGCCGCCGTCGCCGTCCCGCACCGTCAGCCGCACCGTGTAGGTGCCGGTGGCCGCGTAGGCGTGGGCCGCGGAGACGGCCCCGGCCGCCGCCGGGCCGGTCTGCGTCGTGCCGTCGCCGAAGTCCCAGGTCACGGTCAGCTTGTCGAGCGTGCCCGGGTCGGCGAGGGCGGAGCCGAACGTCAGCGGCAGGCCGCGGACGCCGGTGAACGAGTTGAACTGGCCGATCGTCCCGGCCCGCGGCCCGGTCAGCGGGGCGGCCGTCGGGGCGACGTTGGCGACGGCGGCCGTGGCCGCGGCCGACCCGGCCGCGCCGCCGTTGTCGGCGGCGGTGACGCCGATCGTGAACGAGCCGCCGCCGGCCGGGTTGTTCAGGTACTGGTGCTGGGCCGAGAAGTGCCGGTCCGCACCGACGGCGACCGTCTGGGCGGCGCCGCCGTCGCCCCAGTTCACGGTGACGGTGAACGTGTCGAGCACGCCGGGGTCGGACACCACGCCGGAGAGCGTCGCCACGCCGCCCTCGGAGATCGCGGCGACCGGGTCCAGGGACACGGTCGGGGCCACGTTGGCTACCGCCACGGTGGTGCCGGCCGCGACGGCCCCGCCGTCCGAGTCGGTCACGGTCACGCCGACGGCCGCCCCGCCGGGGGCGTCGTCCACGTACAGGTGCGACGCCGAGAAGGTCAGCACGTTCGGGTCGAGCGCGAGCGTCGTCGGGGCACTGCCGTCGCCCCAGGTGATGACCACCGTGTGCCCGTCGAGCACGCCCGGGTCGGCGAAGCTGCCGCTGAGCGTGAACGTCCCGCCCTCGTTGATCGACCCGCTGTTGAGCACGACACCGCCCGGGGCGACGTTGGCGACCGCCGCGGAGGTCAGCCCCAGGCCGGCGCCGCCGCCGTTGTCGGCCACGGACACGGACACGGCGTACGCCGCGCCGCCGGCCAGGTTGTTCAGGTACGTGTGCTGGGCCGAGAACCGCCGGTCCGGCCCGACCGCGACCAGTTGCGGGTCGCTGCCGTCGCCCCAGCGGACAACCAGGACGAACGTGTCGAGCACGCCCGGGTCGGTCACCAGGCCGGACAGGGTCACCGTCCCGCCTTCGTCGATCGCGGCGACCGGGTCCAGGGTCAGCGTCGGGGCGACGTTGGCCACGCTGACCCGCGTGGTCGCCACCGTGCTGCCGCCGGCGTTGGTCACGGTGACGCGGACCGGCACGCCACCGGGCACGTCGTCCAGGTACTGGTGCGTGAAGGCAAACGTGCCGGCCGGGACGCTGGTGAACGTCTGGTCGTTCCTACCGTCGCCGTTCCAGTCGACCGCCACGGTGAAGTGGTCGTTGGTGCCGTTGTCCTGGATCGTGCCGGTGAGGGTCGTCGTCTGGCCCTCGAGGGTCGGGGTGCCCGACAGGTCGGTGACGACCGGCGACGAGTTGGCGACCGTGATCGGCGTGGTCGCGGGCTGGCTCACGCCGCCGTCGGCGTCGGCCGCCGTCACCTGGATCGTGAACGTGCCGGTCTGCGGGTACGTGTGCGAGTAACTGAACGTGCGGGTGGCCGGGTCCACGCCCACCACGTCCGGGGTGGACCCGTCGCCCCAGTTGACCGTCACCGTCAACAGGTCGAGGGCGCCGGGGTCGGAAACCGTGCCGGTCAGCGTCGCCGTGCCGCCGCGGCTGACCGTCGTCGCGCTGAGGTTCAGGCCGGTCACGGCCGGCGGGGCGTTGGACACGGTGATGGTGGCCGTCGCCGCCGCGGCCGGGCCGGCCGTGAACCGGATCGACTTGCCCTCCGCCACGAACGGGCTGGTGAACCCGCTGACGGCCTTGACCGAGATGGCGTCGGCCCCGACCGAGCTGTCGTCCTTGATGCCGGCGGCCCCCAGCGCGCCGTTGGAGTGGCCGTCGTTGGGGTTCATCGTCAGGTAGTTGAACACCACGTCGCCGGGGGCCGAGCCGGTGTTCAGATTCAGCACCGCCTGGAACGTGGCCGGCGGCGAGCCGAAGAACGCCTGAATGTCGGTCCACTGCACGACCAGCTGGTCGGCCTGCCCGTCGCCGTTGAGGTCAACGAACTTGCCCAGGACCATGTCGTTCGCGTCCTGGTACGTCACCCAGTCCTCGGCCAGGGGGGCGATCGTGGCCGGGGACGGGTCCGTGGTCAGGTCGTTGGCGAAGAAGGCCATGCCATTGAAGGTGATGAACCCGTTTGTGGACACCAGCAGCGAGCTGGGGCCGGAGTAGGTCGTGTTGTAGAAGGTGAACGTGTTCGAGCCGAGGTCCACCGGGAACGACCAGTCGTCGTCGTCGTCAGAGATGATGAACGCGTTCGGGTCGGTGACGTTGATGCGGGCGCCGGCGACCGGGCCGGCGTAGGCCGAGTAGCCGAACGCGTTCGGGCCGGCGAACTGGCCGGGGCCGGTCGCCGTCTCGCCGGCGTCGTCGGTCAGGTTGACGGTGATGTTGAACGGCCCCACGGGGGAGCCGGCCGGGTTGTTCTGGTACACGTGCGGCACGTCGAACGTGGTGGTCCCGACCGGCAGGTTGACCGACTGCGTCTGGCTGCCGTCGCCCCAGTTGACCAGCAGGGTGTACGCGTGGTTGGCGCCGGTGTCGTTGATCGCCCCGGTCAGGTGGGCCGTGCCGCCCTCGGTCACGGCCGGCGTGACGGCGACGTTCGACACGGACAGGGCCGGCACCATCCGGTCTTCCAGGAGGAGGACGGCCAGCGGCGGCCGGGTGGCCTGGGGCCGGGTGCGGCGGATCGGGGACTGGCGACGCGGGCGGCGGGCGAACCAGCGGTAGTGGGACGACATGCGGTGCTCCTGAGGGCGATGTACTGACCGCGCCTCGGGGATGAGGCGGGTGACCAGGGGGGCGGAAGTCCGGGACGGGAGCAGTCGCAGGACGGGAGAAACGCGGTGGGGGAACCGCGGGCCGGTGTCGGACCGGCCATGAGGGGGGCTGAGGTCCGTAGGCAGGGTAGGCAGGTTGCTCAGTGTTCCGTTCGTATGTACTCTGCGATAGGAATTGGAATCGTGCTGGCGATCCGCCGACCGCCGGACAAAAAACATTCGTCGTCAGCTGACGAATTGGCCAAAACACAGCCTATTTCCGCAAAACTATGCCGCCACAATAATCACGTTTCACCGGGCTGGCCGGGCGGCGATTCGTTCACTTTCCGCAATTCATTCACCATTCCCACCCCCTCTCTGAACTGACCGAAACCGCTTGCATCTTCCCGCGGCGGCGGTATACCCCGTCGGCCGGAATCTCCGCCGTCGGCGACGGCGGCACCAGCCAGGGGGTGGGTCATGCGGACCAGCGCGGGAAGCGGCGGGCGGCGGGTCGTCGCGGCCGGGGTGCTCGGCTTCGGCCTGGCCGGGTGCGTCTCCCCCGGCACCACGCCCGTCGTCCGGGACGCCGCCCGGCCGGCCGCCGACGCCATCCTCGCCGACGCCCCGGCGCTGTTGCCGCAGGTCCCGGTCACCTCGACGACGGCCACCCGCGGCCAGAGCGGCGGCGACGTACAGCCGGTCGCCGGCACCACGGCCGGCAACTCCGCCCAGGTGGCCGTCCGGTTGCGGGCGACGGTCAACGGCATCCCGATCCTCGACGACGAGGTGCGGGAGGCGATGGCCCAGTACGTCGGCGAGCTGATCCAGGCCCCGGAGGCGGTCCGGCCGCAGCTCCAGCAGCAGATCTACGAGCGGGAACTGCAGCGGTTGATCGAGCGGGAGATGGTGCTGGAGGAGGCGGTCCGCCGGATCAAGGACGCCGGCAAGGACCAGGTCATGAAGGAGTTCCAGAAGGAGGCGGCCAAGGAGGCGGACAAGCAGCTGCGGGCCGTCAAGGCGGCCGTGAAGGCCAAGTCGGACGACGAGTTCAAGGCCATGCTCCAGGCCCAGGGGCTGACGGTCGGCGGCCTCCGGCGGCAGTACGAGCGGAACTTCATGATGATGGAGTACGTCCGCAACCTCGTCTACCCGGTGGTGAACCGGATCAGCCTGCAGCAGGTGCGGGACTACTACGAGCAGCACCCGGCCGAGTTCACGACCGAGGACGCGGTGACGTGGCAGGACCTCTTCATCGACGCCAGCCGGTTCCCGACGCCGGCGGCGGCCCGCCAGTTCGCCGAGCAGGTGCGGGCCCTGGCCGCGGCCGGCCAGGACTTCCCGGCCCTGGTCAAGCAGTACGACTGCGGGGACAGCCACCTGCGTAACGGCGCCGGTCTGGGGCGGAAGCACGGCGAGATCGTGCCGCAGCAGGTCGAGCCGGCGGTGTGGGCGCTCAAGCCGGGCGAGGTCGGGCCGGTGATCGACCTGGGGTTCGGGCTGCACATCGTCAAGGTGGTGGACCGCCAGTACGCGGGGCCCAAGCCGTTCGACGTGGCCTGCCAGGCGGACATCCGCAAGAAACTCCAGGCGCAGATCGCCGACCGGGAGTTCAAGCGGATCGTGGACGAGCTGAAGAAGAAGGCGACGGTCGTGGTGTATCAATAACGAAATGGGTCCTATGGGACTCACATGTCCCATAGGACCCATCCGCCCGGCGCTCAGTTTTGCCCCAGCGCCGTCACCCGCTCGCCGGCCGGCGTCCGCTGCGCCGCCGACTCGGCCTGGCCGAGCAAGTCCTTGATCGACTTGCGGAACGTCTCGTACTGGGCCGCCAGCTGGTCCCGCTCGCCGGTCCGCAGCTTCACCTCCGCCCGCAGGTCGTCCCGCTCCTTGACGACCGCCTGGAGTTTGAGCGTCCGCTCCTCGGCCTGGGCGAGCTGCTGGCGGAGCTGGTCGCGGGCGGCGGCGGCGGCGCGGAAGTCGGCCTCCAGCCGGGCGGTCTTCGATTCGAGGGCTTTGATCCGCTCCGCCTGGGCCGCCGCGGTCGGCCCCTGGGCGCAACCCCACAGGCCCAGCAGGCAGACGAACAGGACGGCGGCCGCGCGGGTGGCTCGGTTCATGGTGTCGGAGACTCCTAGGAGCGGGGCGGCCGGTCGGTCGGGCGGCCGGCCCGGGATGACTTGAGGGACCAACCGGAACGGCGGCCGGCACAGACTCGCCGGTTTGCCCAGGTGCCGTTCGCGGTAGTCTTTCTTTCGGCCGCAGTCTCGACGTGACTTTATGCATTTTCCCCGTCCGGGCTGACCGCCGCAGAGTCCGCGGCTTCGCCGACCGGAAGACTCGCCGCGATCAGATGCCGCACCTGATCCAAGGCGGCGGCCCACTCGTCGGTGTTGAAGCCGACGTTGGCGAACCGGGCCACGTCACACCGCTCCAGGAGCGATTGCCAGGACGTAACGACCTCGGGCGGGAGCGGCACTGGTCGGAGCAGGACGTGCAGCTCCGCCGTCGTCCGGCCCGCGGCCGGGAGTTGATACCGCCGGGCGAGAAAGCCGCGGAGCAGGTCGGCCAGCGCGTCCGCGTCCGGGCCTTGCCGGGCAAGCCGGTCCAACTCCACATTCGCCCATTCCGCCGGCGGCAGTTCCGGGGCCGGCGGCGGCCGGCGGCGGCCGGCCAGCAGGGCGGCGATGATCGCCGCCACCACGATCATCCCGGCCCACACCCGCTCGTCGCGCCAGACCGGCGGCGGCGCGGGCGGGGCCGGCTCCGGGCCGGTCACGCCGCGGGCCTCGTCCAGGTCCGCCCGCGGCAGCGTCGTCGTCACGCGGACGGTCAGCGGCTGCCAGTCGATCACGACCGGCGTTTCCCGCCCGCCGGCCCGGACGCGGACGGCCGGCGGCGGCAGCGGCAGGTCGCCCGGCTTGTCCGGCGTCAGGCGGAAGGACGCCCGCCACTGCTGCCGGCCGCCGGGTCGGTCCGTGACCGCCGGCGGCTCCGCGGCCCGCACCCGCCAGCCGGGCGGGTCGGGGAACGTCACCGGCTCGACCGCCAGCGGCGCCGCGCCCTCGGCCGTCAGCGTCAGCCGCACCTCGCCGGTCAGCGGCACCGGCGCCGGCGTGACGGACTCGGTGCAGTCGATGCCGGCGCGGGTGAACCGATGATCCGCGGGCGGCGGATCGGCGGCGGCCAGCCAGCAGAGGACGAGCGCGGTCATTGGTGCTTGAGCCGCTGCTCGCGGCGGCGGAAGAAGGCGACCAGGGCGTCCAGGTGGCCGCCGGCCGTCGAGACCTCGATCGCGTCCACCCCGGCCCCGCGGAACAGGCGGCGCAACTCGTCCTGCCGCCGGCGCTGGTTGGCCGCGAACGCCCGCCGGACCGCGGCCGAGCCGGTGTCGATCAGCACCCGCGCGCCCGTCTCCGCGTCGGCCAGCTCCAGCAGGCCGACGTCGGGCAGCTCCTCCTCGAGCGGGTCGCGGACCCAGACCGCGACGAGGTCGTGCCGCCGGCCGGCCAGCCGCAGCGCCTTCTCGAACCCGGTGTCGAGGAAGTCGCTGAACAGGAACACGATCGCCCGCTTGCGGTGGGCGCGGTTGAGGGCGTCGAGGGCGGTGCGGAGGCCGGTGCCGCGACCCGTTGGCTGATAAAAGAGGATGTCTCGCAAGAGCCGCTGGGCGTGCCGGGCGCCCTTGCGGGGCGGGACGACGTGCTCGACCCGGTCGGTGCAATGGAGCAGGCCGACGCGGTCGTTGTTGTGCAGGGCGGCGAAGGCCAGCAGGGCGGCCAGTTCGGCGACGACCTCCCGCTTCGGTTGGCGGCGGGTGCCGGCGGCGAGGCTGGCGCTGGCATCCACGGCGAACAGGACGGTCAGCTCGCGTTCCTCGACGAACCGCTTCAGGAACGGCTGGCCGATGCGGGCGGTGACGTTCCAGTCGATGGCCCGGACGTCGTCGCCGGGCTGGTAGGCGCGGACGTCGGCGAACGCCAGGCCGGTGCCCTTGAAGACGGAGTGGTACTCGCCGCCGAGGAGGTTGGCGACGGCCCGGCGGGCGCGGAGCTGGAGCCGCCGCAGCTGGCGGCCGACGTCGGGGGGGAGCATGGGTCAGGGGGGCGGCTCGATCCCGTGCTGGCGGAGCAGGGCGGCGAGTTGTTCGGCCCGCTGCCGCTCCCGGTCGCGCTCCGCGGCCAACTCAACGAACGTCGGGAAGCGCCGGCCGTCGGGGCCATAGAG
>DASXAN010001105.1:0-1545 GCA_036406755.1 Gemmataceae bacterium | reverse complement strand
GGGTCGGCCATGACGTTGAACCCAGTCGTGTTGAACGCCATGACCACCCGCGCCCCCGCCGCCCACCGGGCGACCTGCTCCGCCCCGGACGTGCTGAACCCCAGCGCCAGCCCGGAGAAGTCCGGCTTCAGCGGGTTGGTGCAGTCGATGACCGCCTTGCCGGCCAGGTCGCCGGCCGAGCGGACGGCCGCCTCCGTCGCCGGCCACGGCGTCGCCAGCACGACCACCTCGCCGAACGCCGCCGCCTCGGCGACGGTGCCGGCCCTGGCCCGGGGGCCGACGGCCGCGACCAGTTGGCGGGTCTTCTCGTCGTCGGGCCGGCGGACGCCGAAGAACACGTCGTGCCCGTGCTTGGCCCAGCCGCGGCCGAGCGTCCCGCCGACGTTGCCCGCCCCGATGATGCCGATCTTCATGACGCAGTCCCTCCGGTGAACGGCCGGCCGCCGGGCGTGGCGACGGCCCGCGGGGGATGCTACGATGGCCGGCGGCGACAGCCAGTACGCACGGAGAAGTGGGGTACGCACGGGAGAGTAAGTATGGCGACGGCTGCGGGGACGAAGCGGGCCCAGAGGGCGTACCACTGCCCGGTCGAGGCGGCGCTGGACGTGATCGGGGGCAAGTGGAAGATCGTGATCCTCTGCCGGCTGAAGCAGGGGACGCACCGGTTCGGCCAGCTGCGGCGGCTGATCCCGGGGGTGAGCGAGCGGATGCTGACGCAGCACCTGCGGGAGCTGGAGCGGGACGGGGTGGTGCGGCGGCGGGTGTACGCGGAGGTGCCGCCGCGGGTGGAGTACTCGCTGACGCCCTTCGGCTTGACGCTGCGGCCGGTGCTGGGGACGCTGTACCGGTGGGGCGAGACGCACCTGAAGCGGATCGAAGGGCGGTAAGGACGAGCCCGCACCGGCCGCGCCTGTTGTGGACTAGGGCCAGATGGTAGGACGGGAATGACGAATGCAGAGACGCCACCTTCTGCTGTTGGGCCTAATTCTCGCAGCCACGGGCGGCGGTACAGCGTTCTGGTTTCTAAAGCTGGAGCCGGTCGTCGCCCATCGACGATGGTACGACCGTGTCCGGCAAGGAATGCTCTCACTCCCGTCCAAACGGCCCCCTGATGTCAGCCCTGGCGCATGGGAGTTCGCAGTGGGGTGGACCATCAACCTTCACGGTAACTGCGGCGCCTCCCACACTTGGGTGGATCGACCCGAAGCCGACCGCTTCGCCGACGAGTTCGACGAGCGGCTGGAGCGACCGGTCAGCTTGGCCACCATCGACTGGATTTGGGACGAGTACGTTCGGTTCAGCCAAGGGGGTGAGCGGTACTCGAGCAAGTACCGCCCGACGCGCTCGCCGGACATGGAGCTTGCTCAACCGGGGTGCTTTGGGCTACAGGCTGAGCAGCCTCCTTGACCGGCCATTCTTTTCGTTCCCAAACAGAGTTTGGGGACGAGGAGACAGGAGACGGACGTTCCCGAACTCCGTTCGGGAACGAGGAGGTGGGAGCGGAGTTTGACCACGAAGAAGGGCGGTGGCCCGTCCGAGCCCGAG
>DASXAN010001104.1:0-3115 GCA_036406755.1 Gemmataceae bacterium | reverse complement strand
GCCGTCGCCGTACTTGCCGCTGGTCTTGCCGTCGATGGCCCTCGCGGCGTCGCCGCCGTTGGAGGTGTTCTTCTGCGTCGCCTTGCCCTGGCGGGCGACGTTTCGGCCGTCGCTGTACACCTCCACCTCGGCCAGCGTCAGCGTCTTGCGCCGGCCGGGCAGCTCGACGCGGACGTAGCGGCCCATGACGCGCTTGCCGTTCTGCCCCGCCGGGGCCAGCTCCTTCGGCAGTCCGGCCAGCAGCGGCTCGACCTTCGGGTATAGGCTCGCCCGCTGACCGGGGTCGCGCACCAGCGGCATGGCGTGGACCAGGTCTTGCAGCGCCGACACGGATTTCGTCGCCAGTGCCCACGCCCTGTCGGGGCCGCCGTCGGCGGCGATTAGCGCGACGTAGCCGAGCTGCCGCGTCACCGGCAGCCGGGCGGCCGTCGCCAGCCGCTCCAGGTCGGTCCGCACCGGTGAAAGCGACCCGGCCCCGCCCTCGGTCAGCAGGCGGATCAGGTCGTAGACCACGCCCTCGTTGTGGGTGGTGGCCTGGTCGTCCTGCTGGCGGACGGCGTCGATCAGGACGCGGAGCGGCGGCTTGTGGTCGAGCTTCGCCAGGTCGGCCAGCGCCGCCTTGCGGTCGTCGTCGCGGACGCCCTTGCGGAAGAGCAGCTCCAGGTCGATGGCCCGCGTCCGCGGCATCTTCAACAGTTCGTCGGTGCCGAGGCCGCGGAGGAAGTAGCGGGCGCCGGCGTCGCTGGTGAAGTGCATCGGCTTGCCGGAGGCGATCGCTTTCTTCACCACCGGGTCCAGCGCCTTCATCGTCTCGGTGCGGACGAAGTCGAGGTAGGTGTCGGTCGGCTTCTCGGCCGAGATGAGCACGACCTCGATCGCCTCCGGGACGGTGAAGAAGCTGGCCGCCCGCACCGCCTCCAGGCGGACGCGCGGGTGCGGGTCGGCCGCCTGCTGCTTCAAGAGCGCCAGCGCCTCCGGCACCCGGTCCCGCCAGTAGCACAGCACGCGGGTCGCCGCGGCCCGGGCGTGGAAGTCCGGGGAGGCGAGCACGTCGCGGAGCAGGTGCTCGTTGACGACGTTGTGCGACTGGTACAGCCAGAGGATTTCCAGTCGGTGGTGCTCGTAGTTCGGGTCTTTGGTGTCGAGGGCGGCGAGCCAGCGGTCGGCCTCGCGGAGCACCTCGTCGGTGTTGCGGTTGGCCAGCTCGATGCGGGCCCGGTGCCGCACTCGGTCCTCCGGCTCCTTGAGCACGTCGAGCAGTTTGGCGATCGGTTCGCTGGCGATCTTCGGCGAATGCAACAGCGGCCGGCCTTCATACGTCACCCGGTAGATGCGGCCGTGCGTCCGGTCCCGGCTCGGGTCGCGGAGGTTGTGCTGCATGTGGCCGATGATCGGGTTGTGCCAGTCGAGGAAGTAGATGGCGCCGTCGGGGCCGATCTTGAAGTCCGTCGGGCGGAAGTTCGGGTCGGTCGAGGAGACGATCGGCTCGACCTCGGTGCCGGCGAAGCTGGCCCCCTGGTCGCGGACCTTGTACTGGAGGATGCCCTGGAAGCCGATGACGTTGCCGACCAGCAGGTTGCCCTGCATGGCGTCGGGGAAGTGGCGGCTGGAGAGGACTTCGGCCCCGGGGCACGGCCGGGTCCGCTGCTGGTACACCTGCGGCGGCCGGGCGTGCTTCATCGGGTAGTCGAGGTGGCCGGAGAAGAGCGCGGCGTGGTACGGCTGGGCGCCGGTGCCGTCGAAGACGATGTCCTGGCCCCAGTGGTCGAAGACGTGGCCGTGCGGGTTGGCGAACCCGAACGTGACGTACGCCTCGAACTTGTGCGTCCGCGGCTCGTACCGGTAGACGCCGGCGTTGGCGTTCCGCAGCGGCGGACCCCACGGCGTCTCGACCTGGGTGTGGTGGAACGTGCCCTCCTGGAAGTAGATGGCCCCGCCGGGGTCCCGGGCGAAGCTGTTGGCCGTGTGGTGGGTGTCGGCCGTGTCCAGGCCGTGCAGCACCCGCTCGCGGCGGCCGGCCTTGTCGCCGGCGTCCTCGATGAACATTAGGTCCGGCCCCTGGGCGACGAGCAGGCCGCCGGGGCAGAACTCCAGCCCGGTCGGGTTGGACAGGTGGTCGGCGAAGACGGTGCACTTGTCGGCCTTGCCGTCGCCGTCGGTGTCCTCGAGGATGAGGATCTTGTCGTTCATCTCCTCCTTGGGCCGCCAGTGCGGGTAGGTCGGCCAGACGGCGACCCACAGCCGGCCCTTGGGGTCCCAGCACTCCTGCACCGGGTTGACCAGGTCGGGGAACTCCTTCTCGGAGGCGAACAGGTTGACCTTCATGTTCTTGCCGACGGTCATCGACTGGATGGCCTCGGTCGGGTCGAGGAACAGGTGCTTGCCGCCGGGCAGCGGGCCGGGCTTGTTCGTCTTGACCGGGATGAACGGCGGGGTGTTCGAGTCATCGAGGGCGGGGTCTCGGGGCGCTAACGCAACCCCGCTCGCCATGGCCCAGATGCGCTTGTCGCGGTTGCTGGTCATGACGTCGAGGACTTCCAGCTCCCGCTGGACGACCTCGTAGTTGGACTGGTCGTCGGGGGCGAAGCGGAGGAAGGCGCGGTCGCCGTAGGTGGAGTAGCCGTCGGTGACGCGGTGGCGCTGGAACCAGTAGAAGCACTTGTCGCGGACGGCTTGGCGGAGCTTTTCGAGCGATTGCAGGTCGCGGGACAGCCCGGGCTCAGTCGGGAAGAGTTTCGCAACGACGGTCTGGGCTAACCACTTATTGCCGTCTTCATTCAAATGCACACCGTCGATTGTCAGATAGCTGACGGGGCGAGGTTGGCTTCCATTTCCGGATAGCAAAAACCAGCTTCGACCGTACAGGTTAACAAACGTGACGCCGTTGGCCGTAGCTACCTCGGCCATTGCGGTCGTGTACGTGCCGATCCGCTCGTTGTCCGCATTGCCGTCCGGCAGGTTGCGGTTGTGCAAATCCTCGTGTGCGATCGGCGAGAACAGCACCAGCCGTGGGGCGGACTTGCCGTTGTACTTCATCGCCTTGGTGTGCTTGATGAACGCCTCCAGGTCGGCCTTGAACTTCGGCAGCCCCTCCGCGCCGGCGAACGACTCGTTG
>DASXAN010001103.1:0-4532 GCA_036406755.1 Gemmataceae bacterium | reverse complement strand
GTGACTGTAGCTCAATCGGTTAGAGCACCGGACTGTGGCTCCGGGGGTTGCGGGTTCAATTCCCGTCAGTCACCCTGCTGAACGCACTAGGTCGGTAGCTCAATTGGTAGAGCACTGGTCTCCAAAACCAGCGGTTGAGCGTTCGAGTCGCTCCGCCCCTGTTCGACACGGTCGGTGACGCCACCGGCCCGCGGAGTGCGGGCCGGGGACCCTGGAGCCAGGGGCCAGGACGGCAGGCGGCATCGCGTCCCCTCCCCCGCCGCCCCCACTGCGAAGTAGGTTCAGCCATGGCCGTCGCGGTCAAGAACACTCCTGAGAGTCAGACGCGGGCCGCGCTGGGGTCGCTCATCCCGGCCAGCATCGCCGGGGCCGCTTACATCGTGGCCTGCGCCGCCGTCGTCTTCTGGGCCGTGCCCTACCTGTGGCAGGTCGGGATCAACGCCCACATGCCCGCCGGGCTGTCATTCGTCAGCTATGCGGCGCTGATCGTTCTGGAAGTCGTGGCCGTCGGCATCCTCGGGTTCCTCGGTGCGGCCCTCGTGGGCCCGACCCCGGTGCGGGGCCTGCGGGCCGGCGTGTTCTTCGTCCTCGCCTGGCTGATCGGCACCGGGTTCGTCACCGTCCTCGCCGGACGAGTGTTCGAGAGCTGGTTCGGCGGGGCGCCAGCCGTCGGCATCGCGCTGACCGCGGCCGTCGCGCTCGGCCTGCTCTACTGGGGCTGGTCGCTGGTGTCCAAGCCGAAGGCCCCCGACTGGCTGCGGGGGGTCGAGGACCAGGGGTGGTTCAGCAGCACCCGGCTGAAGCCCGCCCAAGGCCAGCGGGTCCGGCGGGCCACGATGCTCGGCATCATCCTCCTGGTCGCCGCCGGTATCTACTCGCTCTACACCCACGGCACGCTGAATACCGTCGGCATCACGCCGCAGGACAACACGTGGGGCATCAAGCTGCCGTTCACCACCGCCATCCTGCCGCTGCTGCCGGACGTGAAGTTCACCGTGCCGTTGCTGATCGCGGCGGCCGGGCTGTGGCTGGCGTTCCGCGTCGTCCATCTGCCGGTGTTCGCCGACTTTCTCATCGCCACCGAGGCCGAGTTGAACAAGGTGTCCTGGCCGACCCGCAGGAGCGTCGTGCAGGACACGGTCGTCGTGCTGACGACCGTACTCTTGCTGACCGTGTTCCTATTCCTCGTGGACCTCGGCTGGGGGGCGCTCCTGAGCTGGCCGCCCGTCGGTGTCATCAAGCAGGCGAACCCCCAGACACAAGGTGCGAACCAGCCGGCCAACGTCGAAAAGACACCCTACTAGTGTGACAGGTCCCGACCGTCCCATGACCGCCGAAACGCACGCCGAACCGACCGCCGAACCCCACGCCGACCCGACCCCGCCGGAGTCGGCCGCCGCTGCTCCCGCCGCGGACGCCGTCCCCGCCGAGGCACCACCCGCCGACGGGGTGCCGGCGGAGTCCGCCGCTAAGGCACCAGCGGCTGAGGCGGAAATCTCGGCCGCCGAGGAGGCGCCGGCCACCGCGGCTGACGAAGAGCCGGCTGAACCGCCGCCGCCGGACGCCGCCCCCACCGGGACCGGCGAGCCGGCCCAACCCGACCATAAGAACTGGTACATCGTCAAGGTGCAGAGCGGGCGGGAGGAGTCGATCAAGGGGGCGATCGAGCGGCGGGTGAAGATCGAGGGACTAGAGGAGTACTTCGGCAGCATCAAGATCCCGGTGGAGAAGGTGACGGAGATGCGCAACGGCAAGCGCGTCGTCCGGTCGCGGAAGAAATTCCCGGGCTACCTGATGGTCAACGTCGAGTTCAACGACCGCATCCTCTACCTATTCCGGGAGACGTCCGGGGTCGGGGACTTCGTCGGGGGATCGATCACGCGCCCGCCGCAGCCGATGCCCCAGCACGAGGTGGACCGGATGCTGGCCGAGGAGGCCGCCATCTCCGGCGGCAAGGACGTGCCCCGGCCGCAGATCAAACTCAAGTTCGACAAGGGCGACCGGGTCAAGGTCCGGGACGGCACGTTCCAGGGGATGGAGGGGGAGGTCAAGGAGATCGTCGAGCCGAAGGAGGCCAAGGACCCGGTCCGCGTCCGCGTCGAGCTGACCATCTTCGGCCGGCCGGTGCCGGTCGAGGTCGAGGCGTGGCAGGTGGACCCGGTGTAGCTGGCCGTTCGCCGGCTCGTCCGTATACTCTCTTTTTCCCCCGGTAGCGTCAGGCAGGTGGCGGACCATGGCGAAGCAGGTGACGGCGGTCGTCAAGTTGCAGTGCGTCGGCGGGCAGGCCACCCCGGCCCCGCCGGTCGGCCCCGCGCTCGGTGCCCATGGCGTCAACATCGGCAAGTTCGTCTCCGAGTTCAACGACCGCACCAAGGACATGCGGGGTGTCACCATCCCGGTGGTGATCACCATCTTCTCCGACCGGTCGTTCACGTTCGAAACCAAGTCGCCCCCCGCCGCGGTGCTGCTCAAGCAGGCGGCCGGCATCCCGATCGAGAAGAAGAAGGGCGGGGAGCTGATCCCGGCCGAGTCGAAGGCCGGCGGGAAGTACAAGGGGTTCAAGGTGACCGCCGCCCAGGTGACGGACATCGCCAAGAAGAAGATGAACGACCTGAACGCCCGGGACGTCGAACACGCCGCCCGGATCGTGGCCGGCACCGCACGGAGCATGGGTCTGGCCGTTGAGGGATAGTGGACGGCCGCAGCCTCGGCCCGTAGAACAAACTGTCGGCGGCCGGCACAGCCGCCTTCCCACGTTGCACTAGCGATCACCGATGGCCAAGAAACCCGCACCGCCGACCGACGACGCGGCCGAAGCCGCCGCGCCGCCAGCCCCCGTCCCCGAGGCCGCCGCCGCCCCGCCGGTGGCGGTCGTCCCGACGCCGGGCGCCGCCGCATCCGCGCCGGCGACACCGGCCGGCAAGAAACGGCAGCCCGGCCGCGCCCCGCGCCGCGGCAAGAAGCTCCGCAACCACCTGAAGAACAAGGAGCAGAAGCTCGGCAAGACGGGGCCGTCCCCGCTCAAGCAGGCCGTGCAGATGCTCAAGTCGATGAAGCGGGCCAAGTTCGACGAGACGGTCGAGATTCACATGGCCCTCGGCATCGACACCACGCAGAGCGACCAGCTGGTCCGCGGGAGCGTGTCGCTGCCGCACGGCATCGGCAAGTCGGTCAGGGTGCTGGTGTTCTGCCAGGGCGACAACGTGGCCCGGGCGACGGAGGCCGGGGCCGACTTCGCCGGCGGCGACGACCTGATCGCCAAGGTCCAGAAGGAGAACTTCCTCGACTTTGACGTGGCCCTGGCCACCCAGGACATGATGGGCAAGGTCAGCCGGCTCGGCAAAGTGCTCGGCCCGCGCGGGCTGATGCCCACGCCCAAGGCCGGGACCGTTGTCCCCGCCGGCGGCGACATCGGCACTGCCGTCAAGGAGTTCAAGGCCGGCAAGGTCGAGTACCGGGCCGACAAGGGCGGCAACGTCCACGCCGGCGTCGGCAAGATGAGCTTCGACGAGCAGAAGCTGGCGGACAACATCACCGCGTTCGTCGAGCAGATCAAACACGTCAAGCCGGCGGCCGTGAAGGGCCACTACATCAAGTCGGTGACGCTGTCGGCGACCATGAGCCCGGGCATCCCGCTGCAGGTGTGAGGATCATGAGCAAGCAGGTCAAGAAGATGCAAATGGACGTCCTGGCACAGACGTTCCGGGGCGTGAAGGACATGGTCTTCCTGTCCGCCACCGGCATCGACGCCACGACCGACAACAAGGTGCGGCTCGGGCTGCGGAAGAAGAACATCACCCTCATGATGGTCAAGAACAGCCTGATGCGGAGGGTGTTCGGCGACCTCGGGGTGCAGCCGGGCGACAACGCCTGGGCCGGGCCGACGCTGGTCGCGTGGGGGGCCGAGAGCGTCAAGGATCTCAGCCGCGAGGTCGAGGCCGCACTGCTGAAGGACGCCAAGCTCAAGGACAAGGTGAAGGTGAAGACGGCCCTGGCCGAGGGCCAGCCGGTCACGTTCGAGCAGGCGCTGAAGATGCCGACCCGCAAGGAGGCGATCGGCGAGATCGTCGGCATGATCCTCGGTCCGGCCGCGAGCATCGCCGGCTGCCTGACCGGGCCGGCCGCCCAGGTCGCCAGCCAGATCCAGACCATCAGTGAGAAAAAGCCCGAGGGGGAACCGGCCCCGGCGGCGTGAACCCGAGCCGGCGGCCGACCGTCGGTACTGAACCAGCTATTACGCACCGCGGCCCGCTTCAGCCGCACCGCACCAGGAAAGGACCGAGACCGATGGCCGAAGGCAACGGACAGGCGGCGACGTTCGACGCCGACATCACCGAAATCGGCGACCGCATCGCCATGCTAACGATCGTGAAGGCGGTCCAGCTCAAGGACTACCTGAAGTCGAAGTACGGCATCGAGCCGGCCGCCGGCGGCGTGGTCGTGGCGGCCGGCGGGGGCGGCGGCGGGGCCGCGGTCGCCGAGAAGCCGGCCGAGAAGACCGAATTCACGGTCGTCCTGGCCGGGTTCGACGC
>DASXAN010001102.1:0-6416 GCA_036406755.1 Gemmataceae bacterium | reverse complement strand
CACGTCCGACCGCGACCGCGACGCCAAGCTCATCCTCGGCAGCGACGACACGTTCACCGTCTGGCTCAACGGGGCGAAGGTGTACTCGTTCCACGAATCCCGCGGCTGGGGGCCGGAGCAAGCCAGCGTACTAGTGAAGTTGGTCAAGGGGACGAACCGCCTGCTGGTCAAGTGCGGCAACTTCGGCGGGCCGTGGGAGTTCAGCGTGGCCGTCTCCGGCGACGCCGGCCGGTACGCCTTCCTCCAGGGCGGGCCGCCGAAGTACGACCTGGAGGCGTTCCGCGCCTTCGCTCGCAAGACGCCCGGCGACCCGGACCGCGGCCGAAAGCTGTTCGCCGACGTGAAGGGCCTGGCGTGCGTGAAGTGTCACGCGGTCGCCGGCCAGGGTGGAACGGTCGGCCCGGACCTCGCCGGCATCGGCCTGAAGTACCAGCGCGATGACCTGATGACGTCCGTGCTGGAGCCGTCGAAGGTGATCGCCCAGGGGTACGAGACGGTCAACGTCTTCACCAGGAGCGGCAAGGCGCTGACGGGCGTGTTCAAGGGCGAGACGGCCGACGCGGTCCGGCTGGCGGACGCGGACGGGAAGGAGCACACGATCGCGAAAACGGAGATCGAGGAGAAGGCGTTCTCGCCGGTGTCGGTGATGCCGAACGGCCTGAGCGACGGCATGACGCTGCAAGACTTCGCGGATGTGATCGCGTACCTGGAAGCGAGGAAGGAGAAGAAATGAACCACAGATACACACAGATGGACACAGATAAAGGCATCAAACAAGGAGAAGGACCGTGGACGAATGCGTGTCCGGGGTCAACGTACTCACTGAGAAGATCATCGGGTGCGCGTACAAGGTCGGGAACACGCTCGGATGCGGCTTCTTGGAAAAGGTCTACGAGAACGCGCTCGCCCATGAGTTGCAAAAGGCCGGGGTGCGGGCGGCGCAGCAGCTCCCCATCAAGGTTCATTATGATGGTGTTGTTGTCGGCGACTTCTTCGGCGATCTGCTGGTCGAGGGTACCGTCCTGATCGAACTGAAGGCGGTCAAGGCGTTCGAGGACATCCACTTCGCCCAGTGTCTCAACTACCTGAAGGCGACCGGCTACAAGATTTGTCTCCTGGTCAACTTCGGCGCGACCCGGGTCCAGCTCAAGCGCATCGCTCTTTGAGTTTTCTGATCTGTGTTCATCTGTGTGCATCTGTGGTTCATTCTCTTATGCTTCGTGTGAATCTCGGCCCCCGCAGTTACGACATCGCCGTGGTCAGCGGCCACGCGGCCGGGCTCGGGCCGTTCGCCCGCGCTCGCTGTCCGGCCGCCCGGGCCCTGGTCGTCACCGACCCGAACGTGGCCGGCCACGCCCGCGCCGCCGAGGCCGCCCTGCGGGCCGCCGGGTACCAGCCCCAGGTCGTCGCCGTCCCGCCCGGCGAGGAAACGAAGTCGTTCGCCGCCGCCACCATCCTCTACGACCGCCTCGCCGACCTGCCGGCCGACCGCAAGACGCCCGTCGTCGCCGTCGGCGGCGGGGTCGTCGGCGACCTGGCCGGCTTCGTCGCCGCCACCTACAACCGCGGCCTGCCGCTGGTGCAGGTGCCGACGTCGCTCCTGGCGATGGTCGATTCGTCCGTGGGCGGCAAGGTCGGCGTCAACCACCCCAAGGGCAAGAACCTGATCGGCGCCTTCCACCAGCCGGCCGGCGTCTGGATCGACACGATGGCCCTCGACACGCTCCCGGACCGCGAGTACCGCAGCGGGCTGGCCGAGGTGGCCAAGTACGGCGTCACCCTCGACGCCGACTTCTTCGCCTGGCTGGAGGCGAACGCCGACGCCGTCTTGGCCCGCGACCCGGCGGCCGTGCGGCACGTCGTCACCCGCAGCTGCGAGCTGAAGGCGGGCGTCGTCGAGCAAGACGAGCGGGAGGAGACGGGGCTGCGGATGGCGCTCAACTACGGCCACACGTTCGCCCACGCCTACGAGGCGGTCGGCGGGTACGGGGCGTGGCTGCACGGCGAGGCGGTCGCCGCCGGCATGGTGGCGGCGAGCCGGTTGGCGGAGCGGCTCGGGATGGTCCCGGCCGAGGTGACCGAGCGGCAGGTGCGGCTGCTGGAGCGGTTCGGCCTGCCGACGGCGCCGCAGGCGGACTGGCCGGCGGCGGCGCTGCTCGACGCAATGCGGCGGGACAAGAAGACGGCCGCCGGCCGGCTGCGGTTCGTGCTGCCGACGCGGGTCGGCGAGGTGGTCATTCGAGAAGTGGCGGAGGAAGAATTAACCACAGATGCACACAGATGAACACAGATGGGAAGAAAGAACTGCATTCTTCTCTTCCCATCTGTGTTCATCTGTGTGCATCTGTGGTTAATTCTCTTCTTGAGAGTAGCCACAGTGTTGCCGCGAACGCCGGGACCGACAGCTGCACCCGCGTCACGTCTGCCAGCGGGCCGAGCAGCGGCAGCGCGTAACACAGCGCGACGTACAACCCCGGTACGCCGCGGTCCGCCAGCACCAACAGCGCCGGGGCCAGGATCAGCAAGTCATAGACGTACAGGTGCGGGCTGACGAGCACCGTCGCCAGCAGCACGGCCGCGAACTTGACCCCCACGTCGGTGTTCCGTCGCCACGCCCGCCACGTCAGCAGCACCACCCCGGCCGCGCTCGCCAGGTACAGCACCCGCGCCACGGTCGGCTCCGGCACCAGGAGCACCCAGAATGCCCGCAGGCAGTGCATGTTGAACGGCCGCGGCGTCTGCTGCTGCACCGCCTCGCCCAGCTCGACCAGCGCCCGCAGCCACGCGGCCATCACGTCGGGGCCGTAGACCAGCGTCGCGGTCCCGTACTGCAACCCGGCCCCGAGCGCCACGCCGGCCAGCAGCCGCCACTCGCAGGTTAGGACGAAGACCACCACCGCCGGTGCCGCCAGCGTCGGCTTGAACGCCAGCGCCCCGACCGCCACGCCCGCCAGCACCGGTCGACCCGCGCGCAGGGCCAGGTACGCCAGCGTGACGCACGCCAGCGACAGGATCGCGCACTGGCCGTGGCCGACTTGCTCGAAGAAGGCGGGGTAGGCCGCGGCACATAGCGCGACGGTGCCGGCGAACGGCCGCAGGCCGGGGCACGTCCGCCAAACCGCTGTCACGCAGGCCGCATACACCAGCACGCCGAACGCCGACCAGATGAGGAAGGCGGTCAAGTACGGCAGCCCGGCGAGCGGGGCGAACACGGCCGTCATCTGCGGCGGGTACAGGCAGACGAAGTAGTCGCCGGCCGACTCCGGCACCAGAGCGAACTGCCGCTCCTCGAGCGGCCGGGGGTCGCGGTACAGGTCGGCCACGTCGCCGGTCCGGCCGAAGTCGCCGAGCGTGTACCAGAGGACGAAGTCGGCCCCCTTGAGGTTGCCGAACCGGTCGCGCAAGCCCGGGTTGGAGACGGCGTAGGCGTAGCTGCCCCACAGGCCGACGAGCAGTAGCAGCGCAGCGGCGCGGACGCGGTCGGCGGTGAGGTAGGGGCCGGCCGCGCGGCCCAGTTGTTGCAGCGTTAACGCCAGGCGATCGCCGGCCGCCATGCGGCCTCCGCGCTAAACTACGGCTCTGTCGAATCATCCACGAGACACAACGTGACCCACAGCGAGCGTGGACTATGGAACGGCGACTGGCAAGTTACTGGCTGTTTGTGTTGATCGGCGGCCCGGTTGCAGGAATCCTCGCCGGCATCGTGTTTACCGTGTTCGTCGCTGCCGCGGAGCAAAGAAGTGTCTTGAGCGTCTTGGTCCCGGGCGGATTCCTCTATACAGCCATGATGATCGCGATGACCACGGCGATGATCGGCTTTCTGCACTGGAACGTCCGCCGCGAGGTGGCGGTTGCCGATGCCACCGCGGCCCGGGACGGTCTGACGCGGGCCGCGGCCAAGTTGAAATTCCGCCTCGTCGAGGGCGGCGAGGACTATTTCCGGTTCCAACCCCGAGGCGGGCTTATCAAGCCGTTGTGTACCCAGGTCGAGGTCTGGCTCACGCCGGGGTCGATGATCCTGGCCGGCCCGGGCGGGCAGGTGAAACGGCTCCTCAAGAGGGCCCAGGTCGCCGGTCAGTAAAGTAACCCGTCACCGCGGCTGCTTGAGCCGCTCCCGCACCAGCTCCGGCAGGTACTTCACCGGCGGCGTCCCGTTCGCCAGCACCGCCTCGTGGTACCGGCCCAGCTCGAACTTGTCGCCCAGCTCCCGCTGCACCGCCTGCCGCAATCGGTACATCGCCGTCCGGCCGACGAAGTATGTGGACAGCTGCGTGCTCGACTGCTTCGCCCGGATGATCTTCAGCCGGGCCTCCCCCTCCGACTGGAACGCCCGGTTCACCAGCAGGTCCATCACCTCGTCGTCGGTCATCCCCGAGCAGTGCATCTTGTGGTCGAGGATCGCGTTGACCACGGTGCGCAGGTAGAACTTCAGCTGGTGCAGCCGCAGGGACAGGTCGCCGCTGCCGTAGCCCTGGTCGAGCATCATCTGCTCGGTGTACACCGCCCACCCCTCGGCGAACGTGCCGTTGTAGAGCACCTTGCGGATCAGCGACGGGTAGCGGTTCGAGTAGTCGAGCTGGACGTAGTGCCCGGGGTACGCCTCGTGGATGGTGAGGATTTGCAGCATCGGCCGGTTGTACTCGGCCAGGTAGCTCTCGACCTTGGTGCGGTCCCAGTCCCGCGGCGGCGGGCTGACGGCGTACATGCTCTCGGCGGCCGGGTCCAGCGGCGGGGCCGGGTTCAGGTACGCCACCGAGTTGCCCCACTGGAACTCCGGCATCTGGATCACCCGGCACCGGTCCGGGTCCGGCAGCCGCAGGATGTCTTTCTCCCGGATGAACGCCTTGATCCGCTCGACCGTGGCCCTGGCGTCTTCGACCAGGTGCTCGGGCCGGCCGTGGTCCTTGCCCAGCTCGGCGAGCACGCCGCGGACCAGGTCGCGCCGGCCCGGCGGGTCGTCCGGCGGCACCGGCTTGCCGGGGAACACGGTCGACCACAGCTGGCGAGCAATGACGACCATCTCCCGCTCGACGCGGTCGGCCTCCCGCTCGGCCTCGGCCAGTACCTCGTCGGCGGTCAGGCCGGCGTCGAGTTCCAGATCGATCTTGCGATAGAACTTGTCCTTACCGAGCCGCCAGTCGCCGGTCGCCCGGGGCAGCGCCTCCTTCTCCAGAAACTCCTGATAATCCTTGAGCGCCGCGGCGGCGGCGCGGGCGGGGCCGGCCAGCGGGCTGAGCTGCGGCGTCTCGCCGGCGATGGCGAAGATGCCGCCCTCGTAGAAGCCGATCGACCCGCGGTTCTGGCGGATGGCCGTCTCGAGGATGGCCCGCGGCGGGTGCTTCAGCGCCGCCTTCGCGGCCTTAACGACGGCCGGGACGAACCCGATCCGGGCGGCGGCGTTGCGGACGTTCTGCTCCCGCGGCAGGCTCGACTGCGTCAGCAGGAGGAACACGCTGTCGGCGGCGTACTCGTTGTAGACGCGGGGGTCGTTCTCGAACGGGTGCTCGTTCTCGTCCTTCCAGAGGCGGTAGGTCAGGTCGTGGCGGAAGATCTCGTAATCGATCTGCCCGGCCCGGGTGAGCTTGGCGTAGTCGATGTCCTTTTGCAAAGCCGCAAGCGTCTTTTGGTAGGTGGCCCGGTCGGCGGCGCGGGCCTCCGGCGACAGGTCGTCGAGGCGGTCGTCGTACCGGTGGTCGCCGGCGCGGGTGGCGTCGAACGGGTGGCGGCGGAAGTGGTCGTCGAGCCAGCCGCGGAAGTACGCGGCGAGCTTGGCGTCTTCCGGCGAGCCGGAAGCGTCAGCGCCCGGTGCTTGACCGACGACGGCCGCGAGGGTGGCCAGGAGCAGGCAGAGGAGTGCGAGTTTCATTGCTTGTTTTTTCGCTTTTCCTGATTGATTCTGGCGACCTCCGCTCGGGCCCGCCGCATGATGTCTGCGAAGTCTAACTCGGCAGACTCGCCACGATCGAGCTGGTCGATCCCGATCTGGATTTCCTTCTTCAACTCCTCGTATTTCCGTCGAAGTTCCTCTTGATCGGGGCGCGGTCGATCGGCCATGAGCGTGTTCCTCGCGGTTTACAGTTCTCAGTATGCCGCCCGGCCGTCTGACTTGCCAGACCGGTCGCCGGGTGCGAGCATACCCTACGTTCACACCCCGCCTCACCCGGACACCACCATGCACTCCCTCCTCCTCCTCACCGCCCTCGCCGCGGCTGACCCCGTCCAGGCCGACATCGTCCTCAAGGGCGGCACCGTCTACGACGGCACCGGCAAGCCCGGCGTCGTCGGCGACGTGGCCATCAAGGGCGACCGGGTCGTCGCCGTCGGCATGTTCGCCGTCGCCGGCAACCCGAAGGTCATCGACTGCGGCGGGCTGGTCGTCGCCCCCGGGTTCATCGACCTGCACACCCACTGCGACT
>DASXAN010001101.1:0-6516 GCA_036406755.1 Gemmataceae bacterium | reverse complement strand
GTCCTCGATCAGCAGGGGGATCTCGTCCGCGTCGTACTCCCCGGTCCAGACGAACGAATGCACCCAATGCCGGATGTCTTCCTCCGTGACGCCGTCCGCCATCGGTGTGCCCTCCGCCGCCGAACGACAAAGCTCAGCAGCCGGGGCCGCCGAGAAACAATGAACTCCGAAAAACCGTAATGCGGCCCCGGTCTGTCTGCAGCGACTTGTTAGGCCCGCTCGCGCGCCGCTTGCCATTCTTCCCAGATACGCTCCGGATTCAACCGCGGAATGGGCATTTGAGAGTCCAGCGACGCGTAGAACTTTTCCGCCTGCGAGAGTGGCATCTGAGTGCAGGCGGCGTTGTCGCGCACTTCCAGTACCTCGGCCTCTGTAAGTAGCGAGCCCTTCTGCTTCTCTCGCCCGGCAAGTAGCATTATGAGCGGATTGAGGAACACCGTGACCGTCGGCTCAGGGGCACCGGCGCGCTTCCGGACGCTGGCGAAGTTTGCAAACACGTTGTTGACCACGGCCCGCTGATCTGCGACTCCGTGGTAACTCTGGCCGACTCCAATCAACTCGTGATGGCCGGGGTGGTGGGTCTTGTCATCAGCTGAAGCATGCGCCTCGGCCACCAATCCCCCGCTCCATTTCGCAGCGGCCCCGACCTGTTGAGTCATGCAGTCCAAAACGGCGGCATCTACATCGGCCACCGCGAGGCGCATTTCCCGCGCCGTGGCCCGTGCGAAGCCGTACAAAAGCATACCGAGAATCGAAACGCTCAGATCGTCCCGAACCCACCGCCAATCGGCGACGACGGCATCTGCCAGCGGACCAATTCGCGCCGTCAGGGCTTCTCGCGACATTGATGCGTCCTCTTTGGGCCTAACGATTAGCTCACCCGCCGCGGGGGCTGGGGAGCCTCTGACCCCTGGAAAGCCTACATGCCCCCGCGGTCGGGTGCAGCGCCGGGTTCGGCACGTTTGGCCCTCGACCCGAACACACGGTCGTGTTCCCGACCGACGGCATCCGCGGCGCGTTCGTACTCTGCGAGGTCGAGTGTGTAGGCCAAGCCGGCGAGTTCCGGCCACTCCTGGGACGCGAACTCCTCCGCGACTTCGAACAGGCCGTACTCGGTCGCCGAGTACCGGTCGTCCCGCTCGTGCAGCCGCGCCCGCCATCCCGGGGCGAGCCGATACCACCCGCCGGCGGGCGGCGGCATCATACCCGCCCGGACCGCCCGGGAGAGGCAGCCGCCGATCTCCTCGTAGGTCGGGACCGCCGCCCGGTTCACGAACGTGTAGATGCTGAGGATGCACGCCAAGTCGCACCCCTGGTCTGGGATGCATCCGAGGATGATGGGATCGTCTTCGCGGAATCGGATGCCGGCCATTTGATGTCGCTCTCCTGCTGCCGAACAAATAGCTCAGCTGCCCGGCCCGCCCGTGGCAGCTATTAGTCCCAGATGCGCCAAGGCGGGCCGGGTCAGCTGCAGCGACGGGTTCGGCGTGCCTTCGCTGCATGCCGGTTAAGCTTCTCGGAGCGTACCGGGGCCGGCGTGCCACCGCAAGGACGACGCACCCAGCCAACCCGTTACCACCGCCTCCAGCAACGGCTGCACTTCGGCCCGCAACTCGGGCGCGTCGAGCGGGCGGAATTGGGCATCCTCCAGCCCGACGAACCAACGGGTCGAGGGCGGGTGGAGGCCGAACAGCACCAACACGACCGCGAGCGACTCGGCCCCGCGAGACGCCACGAACACCCAGTCCTGCTCGCCCCGGCCGGCCTCGAAGTCGGAGGCGAATCCCCGCGCCTCAAGCGCCGCCGCGAACGCCCGAAGTAGTGCCGCTCCGGTCGCCGACCACGCCGCCACCTGCGGGCCGTCGGGCGTGTGGAAGCTGAGCAGCGGCCCCACCACCCGACGCCCTCCGTCGCCGAACATGAAGCTCAGTGGCCGCGGCCTTCCGCGACTTTGAAGCCGGGACCAGCTTACGAGGCCGCGGTCCACTGCAGCGCGAGGTTAGGCGAAGAACTCGCTCCCCGACCCTGCCACGCGCGGCGACTTGGCCCGCGCTCACCGACTCTGAGCAGCTACGACTCACGCCACGACTCGCTGACTGACACACCACTGTCAGCGACCGCGCGTCAAAGCCTAACAACGAGCTCAGTGGCCGGGCCGGCCGAGTGGACAACCAACCCTGAATACGCGAACTGCCGGCCCGGTCCACTGCAGCGATTTGGTTAGGCTGGGTCTCGATGCGGGCCGTGCTTGCTGAACCTGGCGAACCAGCCCTTGTCGCCGTACGGTTCCCCGTGCAACCCATCGCTCTGGGCCGCGATGTCCTGGCCGTCCACGACCACCGCGATCCCGGTCCCGGCATCGTGTTCCTCCCCCAGCGCAAAGAGGAAGTCGTGGAGGCCGCTGTCCACCGCTGCGATCACGCACCGCCGGACGATGGCCCGTTGTTCTGTCGTGAGGCGCCCGAGGTCGGCTTGGAGAGCCTTCAACCCCGGAGCTTTCCAGTGGGCCGCAAGCAACCCATCGGCGTAGTCAATCGCCGCGTCGCGGAACTTGGCCACCACGAACGCTCCGAATCGGTCGGCTTGTGGCCCCACTCTCATGACGCCTCCAAAGCCTAACTTGTTATTAGCCCGCACTCCCGGCCCCGTGCCGGTCGTGCTGATTGCAGCCTATCCCGCCACCGGCCGCCCGGCCCACCGCCGGTAACCCGTTACCGCCTTGACCGGTCCGCCGCGCCACCGGCCGCCGGCCCCCCGGGATAGGCTGCGGTGACGGCAGCCTATCCGGGTATGACGACCCTGCACAGCCGCCCGTCAGCCCGGACCGTCCAGCGGGCTCCGCACCCCCCGGCCGCCCCGGTTCAGCACGTGCGTGTAGATCATCGTCGTCTCCACGCTGGCGTGGCCGAGTAACTCCTGCACCGTCCGGATGTCGTACCCGTCCTCCAGCAGGTGCGTCGCGAACGCGTGCCGGAAGACGTGCGGCGTCACCGGCTTGGCCACCCCCGCCGCCGCCCGCGCCGCCCTCACCGCCCGCTGCACGACCGTCTCGTGCAGGTGGTGCCGCTTCACCGCCCCGTCCCGCGGGTCCCGGCCCCGCTGCCGGGCCGGGAACACATAATACCACCCCCACTCCGTGGCGGCGCGGGGGTACTTCCGCCCCAGCGCCTCCGGCAGCGACACCCCGACCCCGTCCCGCACGTCCCGCTCGTAATACGGCCGCAGCCGGTCCAGCCGCCCGAGCAGCTCCGGCCGGACCGCCGCCGGCAACACCGTCCGCCGGTCCTTCCCACCCTTGCCGTGCCGCACCAGCACCTGCCCCAGCGCCCCGTCCACGTCCTGCACCCGCAGCCGCAGGCATTCGATCAGCCGCAACCCCGACCCGTACAGCAGCAACCCGATCAGCCGGCACGTCCCGGTCAGCTCGGCCAGCACCCGCCGCACCTCCTCCCGGCTCAACACGACCGGCAACCGCTTCGGCCGGTTCGCGCGGACGACCCCGGCGATCACCCCCGGGTCCGCCCCCAGCACCTGTTGGTACAGGAACAAGAGCGCGCTGAATGCCTGGTTCTGGGTCGAAGCGCTGACGTGGCCGTCAACGGCCAAGTGTGTCAGGAACTGGTTGATCTCGGCGGCGCCCATCTCCAGCGGGTGCCGCTTGCCGTGGAACAGGACGAACCGCTTCACCCAGTCGGCGTAACACGCCTCGGTGCGGACGGAGTAGTGACGGACGCGACAGGCGTGCCGCACCCGGTCCAGCAGCCGTGGCGGCTGCGGCGGGGCGGGCGGGAGCGGGCGATCGGGCGGCATCGGCGTGCCCCGGGGAATCAACGGTCCCCATAGCGTCCCCGCCGCCGCGGCCGCCGTCAACGAAAATCGCGGCGGCCCCGCCTTGTATCTGTAAATTTATACACTACGCTTGAAGACGGGTCGGAATCCGTTCCTGGGGACAGGAGTCCCCCGCAGATGTCCCAAAATGTCCCATTTTGTCCCGTCCAAAAAAGATGTTGTTTCGCCGCCGGCCGGCCCGCAACTGCCGGCCGCTGATCGGCACCGTGCGGTCGCCCGGACCCCCGCGCACGGGTCAGCGGCCGCCCGCTTCGGGAAAAGTGACGCCGGCGTAAACGTCGGCCATCGCCACGCGCACCGGCACCGTGGCGAACGCGAACTCGCGGTCAAGCCCTTCGACGTCGGTCTCCGCCCACGAGCCGTCCGGCTGGCGGACGCGCCGTTCGATCACCGGCTCGTCCTGGGCCACCAAGACGTATTCCCGAAAGGACGCGATCTGTTTGTAGTGGCGATATTTCCTGCCGCGATCGTAGCCGGCGGTCGAGTCGGACAACACTTCGATGATGACTTGCGGGTTGAGCAGGGTGTCGAGATGCGCGTCTTCCAGCTCCGGCTTGCCGCAAACGATGACGATGTCGGGGTAGGTATACAGCCCGGTGGCCGACACCTTCACCCGCATGTCGCTCGAATACGAGTGGCACCCGCTACCTTTCAAGCGGGAGCCGATTTCGACGACCAAGTTATCCTTCACCCGGTTGTGCGGCTCACTTGCCCCGGCCATGGCGAACATTTCGCCGTTGTAGAACTCGCTCCTGAACTCCGCCTTCCGCTCGATGGCCAGGTACTGCTCGGGCGTCAGACGGGTCTTCGGCACGGCGGACATGGCTCACCTCCCGACCGGATTCTACCGCGCCGCCGGTCACGCCTTCATCCGTTCGATCAGCACCTTGGCCGTCTCCGGCCGCATGACCCGCGGGTCCGGCAGCTCGCCCTTGCGGAGCTTCTCCCGCAGCTCCCGGCCGCTGATCGACACCTGCTTGTACCCCTTCGGGGCGTTCTCCTCCACCAGCCCGACCCGCCCCAGCTCCTCGTAGTACGCCGCGAATCCGACCTTCACCGGCTTGATCTTCAAGTCGCCCTTCAGCTCGTCGAACTTCCGCTGCGCCGCCAGACCGTCCCAGATGTCCTTGCCGTCGTCGAACGGGGCGTCGGCGTGCTTGCGGCCGATGACGATGTTCGTGAACCCGAAGTTCTGGCGGTAGATCGCGTGCATCACCGCCTCCTTCGGCCCGGCGTAGAACATCTTGATGTCCATGCCCAACAGCAGCACGTGGTCGATGAACGGCCGGCCGACCTTCTTCCACAACTCCTCGTCCGTGTCGCCCTGGCCGAGCACCTTGTTGCCGATCAGCGCCCGGTAGGTCCGCATCCGCGTGGCGGCGTCCACGTCGTCGCCCTTGGTTTCGCCGATGAGCGGGTTGAGGACCGCCCCGGCGAAGTGGCCGTCGCGGGTCAGCCGCTCCAGCCCGGCCACCAGGGCGTACTCGTGGGCCCGGTGCAGCGGGTTGCGGGTCTGGAACGCCACCACCCGCTCGAAGCCCTTCCTCCGGAACAACTCCCGCGTCTGCCGCGGCGTCAGGACCACGTCGCCGTACTCGGGGTGCTTCGGCGGCGGCAGCACCTTCACCTCGCCGCCGACCAGGTGTGTCCGCGGGTCGCCGGTGACCGTGCGGGCGCCGGGGTGGTCGGTGCGGTCGGTGCCGTAGACGGCCTTGAGGTACTTGGCCTTGTCCCACGGGTAGACGTCGGCGACGCGGATCGTGCCGACCACGTCGCCGGCCTCGGTGACCAGGGCGGCGTCGGTCCCGGGCTTGAGGGTCGCGGCCAGCTCGGCCGACACCGGGAAGGCGATCGGGATGGTCCAGGCGTACTTCGTGCCGTCGCGGACGATGACCTCCTCCTCCAGCACGCGGTCCCACTCGGCCCGGGTCATGGGGCCGGTGAGCGGGGACAGGCCGCCGTCGCCGATGCGGTAGAGGCTGGACAGGTCGGCGTTGGAGACGGGGATGCGGGGCAGGCCGGCGGCGTCCACCTTGGGGACGGTGCGGTCGATCGGCTCGGCGAGGCCGCCGTGCGGGGGGATCAAATCGGCCATCGGCAACTCCTCATGAAAACGAACCACAGAGCCACAGAGAACACAGAGGCCGGAACACAGAGACAAGAACATGCATTTAGGAATTCAGAAATGCATAATTCTTCTCTGTGTTCCGGCCTCTGTGTTCTCTGTGGCTCTGTGGTTCGTTTATATCTGGTACATGAGCGACTGGCCTTCCCGGGCCTTCTGCGCCAGGTCGGCCAGCGTCGTGCCCTCCAGGATCCGCCGCTGCGCCGCCACGATCTCCTTCCACACGCCGCGGAGCACGTCGGCCATCCGCGACGGCGGGCCGCCGGCCGTGCCGGGGCGGTCCGGGGCCGGGCGGTCGTGGCGGTCCACGACGTTGAGCACGTCGGCGAGCGTGATCGTCTTGGGCGACCGGGCCAGCAGGTAGCCGCCGGCCGCCCCGCGGGCGCTGACGACCAGCCCGCTCCCTTTGAGCTGCAACAGGATCTGCACCAGGAACCGCTGCGGGATGTGGTGGGCCTCGGCGATCGCCTTGAGCCGGACCGGCTGCGGGTCGCCGTAGTGGGCGGCCAGCTCCAGCATGGCGATGCAGGCGTACTCGGCTT
>DASXAN010001100.1:0-4709 GCA_036406755.1 Gemmataceae bacterium | reverse complement strand
ATTCACCACCCCGGTGAAGTAACTTCACGACCCCGGTGAAGTGATTGCACCAGATCATTCGTCCACCAAATGTCTGACGTAGAACCACCCTTTCTTGTCCTCGTGCCGCCGGATGAGGTCTCGCCGTAGCAACTCCCTGACGGCGGTGATGCACCACCGCCTGGACAGCCCGGTCACTTCGGCGAGGCTGTTGAGGGACGCATAGGCCAGCCGCGTCTTCGCGTTCGCCCTTCGGAACATCACGAGCCAGATCAACCCCACGGACGAACCTACCTCGCTAGTGATCGTCGACAGGTGGTTGTCAACGAAGTCATTCAGACTCAACCACCGGTTGACCGCGGGGGAGGCGGACGACTTTCTAGCCACGACTCACCCCCTTAAAGGACGGACCGCCGCCCGGCCGCCTTGGCCGGGCCGGGCACAACCAAATTGCCGTCCGGGGTCCTGACGTAGTCGACCTGCGCTTGGACCCCGCGTCCCACCGCGGATAGCCGCCGGCGTGGGTCGAACTCGTCGTCGCCGCCGAGGGTGAGTGTCAAGATGACGTCGGCCTGCGCCCTGATCGCCCCCGACCCGCGGGCGGCGGCCGAGCCGGTCCTGGCAATCGCAGCGTGGTGTGTCGCTACGACCGTGAGTCCTTGGGCCCTCGCCAGGTCCTGGAGTGCCGCCATCGCGGCGGTCATTTTTCTGCTGGAGTTTTCGTCCAAGCCGCAGATCCGCGTGACGCTGTCGAACATGAGCGTGTCCAGCCCGTACGCCCGGGCGACCTTGCCCCACTGCTCCACCCTGTTGCGCCACGCCGACAGTCGTGTGATGGGCGGCTCGTTGAAGAACTCCAGCCGCACATTGGGCGGCCGGTCCTTCCACTCAGTGCTCGACTCCTCGGTGATGATCAAGGGCCTGAAGGGGTGGACCTGCCTGCCCAGCAAGTACACCGGCTGAACGTCGCTGGCGGCCGCCCACAGCAGCGGCCGGAGGAGTGTCGATTTCCCGACCTTCGGGGCGCCGACCAGCAAGTTGACCGCCCGCCTTCTGACGAACCCTTCCAGCAAGAATTCGTAATCGGCGCCGGTCACGTTTTCGGGGCCGGCGGTGTTGTCGGCAGCGCCGTCAATGGCCAGCTGCAAAGCGAACCAGTCTTTAGGGGTTAGCGGGTGAGCGGGCAGTTTGCCCATCACCTTCACCGGCTTGATCGTGCCGAGCTCCAGCCGCTTCTCCGCTACTATCTGACCCGCGGACAGGACGACGGTAAACTCCTGGGAGGTGATACAACCGCGACAAATGGCATTGTCGATCGATTCAAACTGGACAGAACTGTCGAGGTTTCCAAACCGGTCCCGGTGCGCGGCGGTCTGGAAGTTAATCATCACGGCCGGGGCGGCGGTAGGCACCGCCATAATCTCAGCGCGCCGACTCTTGAGGATCGCCCGCACATCATTTGGGATATTCGACGCCGGCTGGACCCAGAGCCGGTCACCGTGCACCACGACGGTTAGCCCCAGGTCTTCGAGGAGTTGAATAACCTCGGCGACGGTGGCGGGCCCCGGCTTCGGCACGTTCCCGGCGTCGCCGGCCTCATCCTTACCCGGCAGGACCGGCGGCGGGCACACGGGCGACTCGCCGTCGTCGTCGTCATTGTCGTCGTCAGAGCTGTCTCCGGGATTGCCGCTGGTCGGACTACACGGCGCGTCCGGGCCGAAGCCGAGCCGCCGCCAACACTCCTCCAACTCCTCGGCGGAGGTGATGGGAACGGTCTCATACTCCTCGCCGTCAGGCCCGCGGACGGTGCGCTTGATGGCGGCCGCCGGGGCGGCGGTGCCGGGCTTGTCGTCGTCGGGATCGTCGGGTACATTCATCCACGTTCACCCCTTAGTTTTGCCGCGGCCGCCGCTCCTCCCCAGGAAACGGCCCTGGCACGTACTCGACCCTCATCCTGTCCTGCCCTGGCGGGCCGGGCGGCCGACGTAGCCGGCGTCCGGGTGTTGTGGTGGTTGACCCGCAGCCGCCGCGTCGGCTGCCGGTTCGGATCCTGGCCGGTCGGCAGCACCGTCAAGTCCTTGTGTGGCCCCGGAACTTCTCCGGCGTGCCGGAGCAGACGGGCGTGGCAGTCATCCTCGCTCAGATCCTGCACGACCGGCCGCCACGGGCCGCGGGGCAAGCGGAGCCAACCGGCGAAGCCCGTCATCTCGCCTCCGATTCTGTTCCCGGAACCTGAAACACCATCCCTAAACCAGCCGGTCATTGGATTCGGTTCCGGTTCCGCCCCCTAAAGGGGGCGGGAACCGGGAACCGAATCCATTCTTTGCGGTTCCGGGAACCGCTGGGAACCGCACGGAACCGAATCACCCTTCGTACTGCCAGTAGCGGTACGGGTCACCTTTCTTGCCCGTGCCTTCCCGGCCCCACCAGCCCTTCTCCGCACCGAACCGGAGCGTCGCCAGTAGTACCTGCTTCCGGGCCCCGGCCTCGGCCGGCCAGTTCTCCTCGATCTCCTTGTGCGTCATGCCGGGCGGGATGGTCGGCAGGATCCCCCGCAGTACCTCTGCCACGTCTTTCGCGACCGCCTCCGCCTTGTCGCCCTGGGCCACGTACCCGCCGACGGTCAGTTCGATGACCAACTCGGCCGGCGTAGCGTCGTACCGGCCGTAGCCGGTCAGCACACGCCGGCGGTCGTCTTTGTCGTCCGCGTTGAACCGCCGCAGCTCGACGATGATGTCCACGAAGGCCGCCAGCGCCCCGCTGCCCCGGCTGGCCGTCGCCTGGCCAGCGTCCGCCTTGCCGGCGTGGTGGACCATCTCCAGGGACCGGCCCTCCGAGATGGCCCGCAACGGCATCAGGGCCGCTTGTACCTCCGCCGCGTCGTTCTCGTTCCGCACCGGCCAGAGGTTGCTGATGGTGTCGAAGACGACGACGTCGGCGGGGAAGTCCACGAGCACGCCGCGGAGGTAGTTGATGAACTCGATCCATTCCCCGAAGCGCGGCTTCACCACGAACGGCCGGATGATGTTGTGGACGTGGTCGCCGATGCCGATCTTGTCCCGCCGCATGGCCAGGACGGACTCGCTCTCCTCGGAGACGTGCAAGACCTTGCTCGCCTTCACCGGCCGCCCGCAGAAGGTGCCGTCCGCTTCGAACGCCCGCGCCCGGTAGCCGAGATACGTGCTCTTACCCGCCTTCCACAGCGCCGATAGCATCGTGATCCCGTCGGTCGCCAGGTAGCCGTCGTGCCGCCAGAGGGTGTCGTCGTCCCGGGCCCGCAGCTGCGACGACGGGATCGGGGCCGGGAACTTCGGCGGGTGAGCCTCTTGCACTGTGCCCCGATCCCCCTGCCGCACCGTCTCGTCGGCGTCGCCGCGGTTCGGCAGCGGCTCGGCGGCTGGCGCCTCAGCCGGCTCGTCCGGCCTGACGATGATCGGGTCGTCGGATCGGAGAGCACCGGGCCCATCCCCGTTCACCCCGCCGGCGGAGCCGCCGAAGGTCGGCGTAGGTGCGGCCGGCGCCCCGGCGAGGCCGCGGACGGCCGCCGCCGCGTCGTCACCGCTCAGCACCTCGGTCTGGTGGCCGGAGGACAGGACGTCGTCGATACCCTTGCCGTACGCGGCCGCCCACCGCTCAAACTCGACCTCGTACCCGGCGGCCCGCAAGCCGTCGAAGCACTCCGCCACCTTCTTGCCGACGTTCGGGTTGGTGGCGGCGTCGGCGTCGTAGGCCAGGCGGACCGTTTCCGCGTCCATCGCCTTGAGCACCGGTAGACACGTCTGCCAGTTCATTCCCGGCGAGGCGATCGTCGGCACGCCGGACAACTCGGTCGCAATGTCGGCCTTCAACTCGCCTTCGGTGAGCCGCACCAGCGCCTGCTTGGGGCCGAGGCCGAGGGGGACGTGCGGCGGGGCACCGGGGCCGGGGCCGTCATACTTCGCCGAGCTGACGTACAGGTATTTGTTGCTGGTGGCGCAGTCCCGCCGCACCTTGAGAGCAACGATCCGCCCCTGCACGTCGCGGACGGGGATCAGCAGCCCGGGGGAGGAGAAAAACCGAAACGATCGCCGACCTCGGCCGCGAGGAGGGTCTACCCAGGCGAACCCCGGCACCCTCAGCAACTTTTTGTCGCCGAATTGTTTCCGAAGACCGTCGACGATGTACCTGGGCAACCCCGCGTGGGGCAGGGACCGGTATCCACGGCCCATGACATTAGCTTTAAGCCCTCGTTCCTGCAGGGCGATGCTGTGCTTTGTGGTGATGTTCAGCTGCCGCAGGACGTCTCCATAGACCGCGTTCAGCACGTCCGGCTCGGCCTGGATTGGGACGGAGCGGCCGTTCGCCGAACGGTCCGGGCCGGGGTCTCCCTCCCGGCGGTAGCACGTCCACGCCGGGTCGCCCTTCGCCGGGCCGAGGCACCGGAACCCGGGTTGTTGCCCCTGCCGCCGGCGGCAGAGGATCAGCCCGTCGGACTTCTCGCTGCACCCGTCCTTGCCATCGCAGACCGGACAGGGGCGGGCTGCCGTCGCCGAACGGAAGCTGGTGCCGTTGGTGGCGGAGGCGGTCATGCTGCCACCTCCTGCCGGCGGTTGGTGCCCGTCAGATCATGATGCACGTCGGCCGGCTGCTTGCCGCGGTGACAGTCCGAAAGACGGACATGCCGGCGCATCCGTACGCCCTCCAGCGACCCATCGGCCGCCAACAAGAGAACCGGCGGCAGGACGCCGCCG
>DASXAN010001099.1:0-5190 GCA_036406755.1 Gemmataceae bacterium | reverse complement strand
TCGGCGCGGGCGTCTTTGGTGCGGGTTTCGGTTTGCCGGAGCGGGCGGCCGGCTCGGGAGGGCGAGGCTCCTGCCGAGCCGGCTGCGCCCCCGGCTCGGCAGGAGCCTCGCCCTCCCGCGACACCGCCTCGAACCGCGCTCTAGCCCGCGGGGCGGCCTGTTCCCGTCGCCGGCCGGTCATACAACCAGCCGTTACCACCGTTGCGCCGACCCCGCCGAGGAATCTCCGTGACCCTTGCGCTTCGCCGCCGCCTCGTCCCGTTGCTGCTCGCACTCGCCGCCCTGCTGGCCCCCGCCCCCGGGTTCGGCCAGGTGCTCCGGGTCGTGTCGTGGAACACGGCCAACGACGTCGGCAACAGCGGTACCGACTCGCACCCGCCCGGCACGTCGCCGTGGACGGCGGCGCCCACCGGCGTCTTCCAGGCGATCGCCGCGCTGAACACCGGCGGTGGGCCTCGCCCGATCGACATCCTGGCGCTGCAGGAGTCGGTCGTGAACACCACCGGCGTCAACCCGACGGCCCAGGCGTACGCCAACATCCTCAACTCGCTCTACCCGGGGGCCGGGTACGCGGTCGGCACGCTCAACGGGGCGACCGACGGGGCTGCCACCGGCAACGGCCCGCAGACGGTCGTCTACCGCAGCACGACGGTCACCCTCCTGTCCGAGCAGGCGCTCGGGTCGGTCGGGACCGGCGCCGGGCAGTTCCCCCGGCAGGTGATGCTGTACAAGTTCCAGGCGGCGGGCAACCCGGCGGCCCAGTTCTACCTGTTCAACGACCACTTCAAGTCGGGGACGGCCGGCAGCGACATGACCACCCGCGGCAACGAGGCGACCGCCATCAACACGGCCGCCAACAACCTGCCGGCGAACACCCCGATCATCTACGCCGGCGACTACAACCCGACCGGCAACACCAGCGACCCGGGCTACGCCGGCGTGGTGGCCGGCACCGGCACGCACAACAACCACGGCATCGACCCGCTCAACCCGACCAACGTGGCGCAGGCGTGGGACACCAGCGCCAACCGCCGCTTCGACACGGAGTCGCCGGCGACGAGCGCGTTCTTCGGCGGCCAGTCCACGGGCGGGATGGAGTTCCGCGACGACTTCCTGATGTACTCCCCGGGGATGCAGTCGGGCAACGCCGTCCAGTACGTCGCCAACTCGTTCGTCAACTTCGGCAACACCGGCACGCACACCTACAACACCGCCATCACGACCGGCAGCGCGGCCACGTTCGCGGCGCAGCTGTCCGGGTACACGACGGCCCAGGCCTCAACGGTGCTGACGCAGTTGACGCAGGCGGCCGACCACCTGCCGGTCGTCGCCGACTACCAGATCACGCCGGTGCCGGAGCCGTCGGCGCTGGCGCTGGTGGTGGTCGCGGCGGTCGGTGGTTGCGTTCGCCGGTGGCGGAGAAGTGACGCGGCCCACCCGCGGGCGGCGGGTGGGCCGGCGAACAGTCAGCGGGCGTAGTACGACGCCACCACCGGGGCCGCGACCGTGGCCCCCGGCCAGTAGCGGACGACGGTCGCCCGCGGCCGCAGCAGCGGGTAGCGGTAAGTGACGACGCCCGGCGTCGTGTAGTAACTGACGGCCGGCGTGGCGTAATAGCTGACGGCCTGGGCGGCATAGTAGCTCGTCACCACCGAACTCGTGACCACCGGGGGCGGCGTGTAATACGCGGTGACGACCGGCGGCGTATAGCCGGCGACCACGATCCCCTGGGCCGGCGCCAGGGCCGGCACCGCGAGCAGACAGGCGAGACAGACGGCCAGACGGACCATGCGAGACACCTCCTCCGTGTAATCCGTGTCACACCTCACGGCAACAATTCTAGAGCTGGCCGCCCGGCCCGTCGCGGACCCGTACCGCAGAAAAGACGCTAGTCGGTCCGGGTGGCCGGGGCTGAGTCTTCGAAGCCCCGGCTCGGAGCCCTGACCGGGAGGGCGAGGCTCCAGCCGAGCCCGTTGCGCCCTCGGCTCGGCAGGAGCCTCGCCCTCCCGGCCCGCCGCCAACCTCGCATCAGCGCTTCAGCCGCCCCGCCCCGTAGTCGTCGTTCGGGTTGCGGACGACCGTGTGAATGTGATCGGTGCCGCCCTGCGGGGCGTACTCGATCCACACCGCCGGCCCCTGCACGCGGAAGTAGACGGCGCGACCTTTCTCGGTCGGCCCCTTCCACGCGAAGTAGGTGTCGCCGATCTTGTCCTTGATCTCCGCCATCCGGGCCGCGGCCGCGTCCGGCTCGGCGATGTGTACCCAGGCGCCGATCAGGTCCAGCAGCAGCGCCCGCTGGTCGGCCGTCAGCGCGGAGCCTTTGACCCCCTCGGGCTCCGGCGGCTTCCGGTTGTCGCGGCCCGGCCCCAAGAGCAACTCCCCCTGGGGCCGGTCGCCGATGACGGCCTGCGCCCGCTGCTTCTCGTCGAGGGCGTTCACCAGCTTGAACCCCGCGTCGTTTTCCAACCCGAGCGGCCGGACGTCCCGGCCGCCGCGCTTGAACAGCGCCGGCTGTGCGCCGGTGTGCGTCGGTGTCAGCACGAAGTGCTTGCCGATGACGGTGACGTTGACGCCGAGGTGGTGGCCGCCGAACTGGACCATCCACGGCTGGGCGGCGGACGGCTTGCCGAAGATCGCCAGGTAATACTGGTCGGCCCCGAACATCACCCGGCCGCCGCGGCCGCCCTGCCTGTCGGCGAGCTGCTGGTCGCCGTCCATGATGTCCACGACCTTCTGGTAGCCGCCCTTGCTCAGGACGGCGGCGACCGCGGCCATCGCCAGGGTCCGTTGCGCCGCCGTCAGGTCGCCGAGCCGGACGCCATTCCGGGGGACAATCGTGACCGGGAGGTTGGACCAGTTCGGCTTCTTCGGACTGCCGAACTCGTACGCCGCCTTCTCCCGCTGCTTGTCGTCCAGGGCGGCGAGGAACGCGTCGGCCGCCGCCACGGCCCGGGTCGTGGCCGCCGACGGTTGCTCGGCGTCGGCCAAGGCGGTCGCCGGCCCCGGCACCAGCGGGGAGCGGGATGCGTAGACGGAAATGACGACGAACAGCACGGCACCGAGCATGGCGAGCGGCTTCCGCCGGCCGGCAGGTTCGGCGGCCCGCGTCTTCCCGATGGACTCGTTCATACGCTTTCTCCCGGCGGCACCCGCCGGGCATTGTACAAGCCCCGGCCGGTCTGCCATTCCGAAAAAAAGCGCATGCGTTCCGGCGACCGAGGCTCTATTCTCGTAGGTGTCCCACCCCGGGGAGCCGCGATGGCCGGCCGACCGCTCCAAGACCTCCTCCGCCGCCTGCGGCGGGCCGCCGCCCCCACGGGCGGCGCGACCGATGCCGACCTGCTCGGCCGGTTCGCCGACGGCCGCGACGAGGCCGCGTTCGAGGCCCTCGTCTGGCGGCACGGCCCGCTCGTCTACGGCGTCTGTCGCCGTGTGCTCGGCCACGCCGAGGACGCCGAAGATGCGTTCCAGGCGGCGTTCCTGGTGCTCGCCCGCAAGGCCGGGGCCGTCCGCCGGCGGTCGGCCGTCGGGCCGTGGTTGTACCGGGTGGCCCAGCGGGTCGCCCTGCGGGCGCGGCGGCGGTTGCCGGCCGGGCCGCTACCGGACGATCTCGCCGGACCGACCCGGCCCGACGCGGCGGAGGGCCGCGACCTGCGGCGCGTCCTCGACGAGGAGGTGGGCCGACTGCCGGCCCGCTACCGGGCGGCCGTGGTGCTGCGGTATCTGGAGGGTCGGACGACCGACGAGGCGGCGGTGGTTCTCGGTTGCCCGCCGGGAACGGTGCTGTCCCGGCTGGCGTGGGCGCGGCGGCGGCTGCGGGTGCGGTTGGCGGCCCGCGGGGCGGCCCTGCCGGCGGCGCTCGCGGCCGTCGCGGGCGGCGAGGCGGCGGGTGCGGTGCCCGCCCGGTGGGTGGCGGCCGCGGTCGGGGCGGCCGGGGCGTTCGCGGCCGGCGGCCGGTCCGGGCGGCCGGCGGCGCTGGCGGCGGAGGTGCTACGAGCCATGCTGATGACCAGGCTGCGGGTCGGGGCGGTGGTCGTGTTCGGGGCGCTGGCGGCGGGAACGGCCCTACTGCTGCCGGGGACGACGCCCGGCCGGGTGGACGGTGCGGATAAGGACAAGGCCGCCCCCCAACCGGTCGAGGTGACGGTCGCCCGCCCGACCAGGCGGACGGCCGGCGAAACCCTCGAGTTCACGGGCCGGACGGACGCATCCGCGACGGTGCAGGTCCGGCCGCGGGTCACCGGCACGGTGGACAAGGTCGCGTTCCAGGCGGGAGCGCGGGTCAAGCGCGGGGACCTGCTCTTCGAGCTGGACCCGCGGACATACCAAGCGGAACTCACGAAGGCCCAGGCCGAGGTGTTGCGGGCAGAGTCTCAGGTCAAGGCCGCGGAGGTGTCCGCGGCCCGCCTCCAGCGAATCCGCGAACTCGGCCAGGTGGCGGCGGAGGAGATCGACAAGGCCAAGAGTGCCGTCGACGAGGCGCGGGCCAATCTGATGGTCGCCAAGGCCGGGCTGGACCGGGCCAAGCTGGACCTCGACGCCACTCGCGTCACCGCCCCCATCGACGGCCAGACCGGCCGGCCGCTGTTGGACGTCGGCAACCTCGCCGGGCCGACGACGACCCTGGTCACCATCGTGGCGACCGACCCGATGTACGTGTACTTCGACGTGGACGAGCGGAGCCTGTTGCGGCTGCGGAAGGCGGTCCGGGGCGGCGCCGCGGCGGCGGTGCAGATTGGGCTGAGTCACCAGGAGGGGTTCCCTCACCGGGGGGCGATCGATTTCGTGGACAACCGGGCCGATCCGGCCACCGGAACCGTCCGGGTGCGGGCGAAGTTCCCGAACCCGGACGGCGACCTGCTGCCGGGCATGTTCGCCCGCGTGCGGCTGACGGCCGGCGAGCCGCGGGAGGAACTGCTGGTGCCGCAAGCGGCGGTGCGGACGGACGGCGGCCGGCCGTACGTCCTAGTCGTCGGCAAGGATAACGCGATCGAATGGCGGCCGGTGGCGCTGGGGCCGCAGGCGGACGGCAAGCGGGTGGTGACGGCCGGCGTCGGGCCGGACGACCGGGTGATCGTCGGCGGGACGGCCGACGTCGCGCCGGGGGCGGCGATCCGAGTCCGCGAGGCGGGCGGGGGGAAGTGACTCGGATGACACGGTGACCGGGTGACTTGGTGACACGGTGACAAA
>DASXAN010001098.1:0-1987 GCA_036406755.1 Gemmataceae bacterium | reverse complement strand
GCGATGATCGCAATGACGACGAGCAGCTCGATCAGCGTAAAGGCCGGGCGAGGGGCGATGGGACGGGGCACGATCAGTCACCCGGGGTCTGGGCCGGTCGAGGGCGAGCGGAGTGGGAAGCCGGCTGCACAACCATAGGTCGGGCCGGGAGGCGGGGCAACCGGAACGAGGACGTGGGGCGGGGTTTTTCGGGCGTGCAAGAACTTTCGCGGGGAGCGCTAACCGGTTTAGCCGCGAGGCTCTGCCGAGCGCGACCCACAATCTACCACCCCACTCGCGCGGCCTCCACGATTTTCCTTCCGCCGCCGCCAGATTCCCAGGCTCAACACGATCGCCGCCGACGCGATCGGCCACGGCGCGATCCGCAGCAGCGCCGGCCCGAACCCCGCCGCCCCGCCGCTGGCGCTCCCCACCACCGTCGGCCCGACGAACCCGCCCAGGTTGCCGGTCATGTTGATGAACCCGACCGCCGACGCCGCCGCCGTCGCCCCCAGCACCGACGTCGGGATCGGCCAGAACGCCGGCATGTGCGCGTACATCACCGTCCCCACCCACAGCACCATCACCGCCACCGGCAGCACCGGCACGTCGCCGACGAGCGCGGCCGTCAGGATGCCCAGGCCGAGCAGGCCCATCGACGCCGCCGCGTGGCCGAACCGCTCGCCGGTCCTGTCCGAGTGCCACCCGTTCAACAGCATCCCGACCAGCCCGCAGGCGTACGGCACCGCCGCCAGCCGCGTCGCCCACCGCTCCGACAGGCCCGATTGCGCTTGAATGATCGCCGGCATGAACATGGACAGGCCGTAGCTGGCCACGTTCTGTCCGAAGTACACGCACGTCAACAGCAGCACCATGCCGAGGTGTCCGACCCACTCCCAGTGGCCGTGGCCCGCCTTCGCCTTCGCCTCGGCCGCCAGCTCGGCCCTTAGCCAGTCCCGCTCGTCCGGCCGCAGCCAACGGGCCTGGGCCGGCCGGTCCGGCAGCGTGAAGAACGTTACGACGCCGGCCACGACCGGCACCACCCCCTGGACGATGAAGATCCACCGCCAGCCCGGCAGGCCGAACCAGTCCACGTCCAGCAGCAGCCCGGACACCGGCACGCCGATCAGGCTCGACACCGGGATGGCGAGGCTGAACCCGGCCATGGCGCGGGCCCGGTCGCCGGCGCGGAACCAGTGGGCGAGGTAGACGACGACCGACGGGAAGAACCCGCCCTCGAAGAACCCGAGCATGAACCGCAGGAAGTAGAACTGGTTCTTCGGGTCGTTGTGCAGGCCGTTGATAAACCCCGCCGTCGCCGCGAACGGGCCGGTGCCGCTGGCGGGCAGCTCGGGCAGCCAGGCGAACAGGTGGCCGACGACCGGTGTGCCGATGAAGCCGGCCAGCGTGGCACAGATGCCCCACAGGACCAGCACGCGGGTGAACACCCGCCGGGCACCCCTGCGGACGACGCTGACGCTGCTGGGGATTTCCAGAATGAGGTAGCCCCAGAAGAACAGCCCGGCCCCGAACCCGATCGTCGCCCGGTCCAAGCCCAGCCCGCCCTCGGCCGGCGACTTCTCCATGCCGAACTGGGCGACGGAGACGTTGACGCGGTCCAGGTAGGCGAGGATGTAGAGGAAGAACAGGAACGGGATGAGATGGACGCTGACGCGGCGGCGGGTCCGTTCGGCGACGGTGGCCGGCGACGACCGCCAGATGCGGGTCAGGGCCCAGTCACTGAAGCGGTCGAGGCGGGTCATCGGGGCGGCCCGGGGAGGAAGCCGGTGGCGGGGCGGGCGTTGCGTCCATTGTCCCGCCGGCCGACGCAGCGTCCAGGGGCGGTCGAGTTTGCCGACCGTAACGGTTGTGCGGGATACCGCTCGCCGCGCGCGTTTCTCCCCTGGTGTTTTGCTCGCGCAGCCCGCACAGGTGTTTTGCTCCCGTGGCCCGCACAGGTGTTGTCGGCTGGTATAGCTCGGGTGAACTAATCACACCGGGGTGCCCA
>DASXAN010001097.1:0-4053 GCA_036406755.1 Gemmataceae bacterium | reverse complement strand
GTCACGCTGGACCGCTTCGTCCTGTGGCCGCTCCGCGGCCAGCTTCTTACGGATGGCCAGCGACTGTTCGCAGGCGGCGCGGGCCGGGCCGGGCCGGCCCAGCAGCTGGAATAGGTTCGCCTGCGCGAGCAGGGTGCGGGCGAGCTCCGCCCGGTATCTCGCATCGGCCGGGTACTCTCCGGCCAGCCGCTCCCACAGGCCGGCGGCCGTGGTGCCGGCGGCCTCGGCGTCGGTCGTCTGGTTCGTCAGCCGGTACAGCTTCGACAACTCGTACCACGTCACGGCGATCTCGGCCCGCGGGCCGGGGTCGTCCGGTTTCGCGCCGGCCAGCTCCTGGAAGATTGGCAGCGCCTGGAGCCGCAGGCGGATCGCCTCCCGCGGGTCGTCCAGCTCCGCGGTGATCTGGGCCAGCCGCCCGAAGCTGCGGCCCAGGTCCGCCCGCACGGTCGGGTCGTCCCGCCGCTCCTCGACGAACCGGGCGTAGTAGTCCTTGGCCAGCGTCAGCAGCTTGCGCCGCAGCGGTTGCAGGCCGGGTTCGTCGAGGAGCTCGCTTTCGCTGACGCCGGTGAAGTAGCGGTCCACGGCCTCGCGGTTGAGCTGGAACCGCCGCTCGGCCAGCTCGGCGTTTTCGGTCGCCCGGTCCCGCTCCGTCCGGGCGATGTCCCGCTCGTGGCGCACCTCGGCGTTGAACCACAGCCCGATTCCGATCAGCCCGGCCGTGGACAGAACGACCGTGCCAATCAGCGCCGCCCAGGCCGGGCGGCGCTTCGCCCACTTCCAGGTCTTCTCCCACGGCGGCACCGGGCGGGCCAGGATCGGCTTGTCGTCCAGAAACCGGCGGAGGTCGTCAGCCAAGTCGGCGGCCGTGGCGTATCGCTTGCCCGGCTCCTTCTGCAAGCACTTGAGCGTGATCGTCTCCAGGTCCCGCGGCAGGTTGACAGTCAGGTCGCTCGGCGGAACTGGCTCGGTCGTCGTCACCAGCTGCATCGTGTCGAGAGCGGTGGCCGCCCGGAACGGCGGCCGGCCGGTCAGGGCTTCGTACAGGATCGACCCGAGTGAGTAAACGTCGGCGGCCGAGCCGACGTCCCGGGACTGGCCGCCGGCCTGCTCCGGCGCCATGTACGACGGCGTGCCCAGGACGGCGTAGCTGGCCGTGTCGCTGACGGACCCGCCGCCCTTGGCCAGTCCGAAGTCGGTGATCTTCGGCGACCCGTCGGCCGCGAGCAGGATGTTGGCCGGCTTCAGGTCGCGGTGGACGATCCCCTTCTCGTGGGCGTGATGGGCGGCCCGGGCCAGCGTCTCGACCAGCTCTGCGGCCGGTCGGGGGGCGAGCGGCTTCTTGTCGAACAGCCCGGCGAGGCTACCGCCGGGGACGTACTCCATCGCGAAGTACGGCCGGCCGTCGTACTCGCCGACCTCGTAAATCTGGACGATGTTCGGGTGCAGAAGGCGGCCCAGCTGAACCGCCTCGGCGCGAAACCGCTCTCGCTCGTGCGGTCCCGCGAACTGGCCGGACAGCACCATCTTCAGCGCGACTTCCCGGTCCAACGCCTGCTGCCGTGCCCGGTAGACGACACCCATGCCGCCGCGGCCCAGCTCGCCGAGCAGGTCGTACCCCGGCACCGTCGGGGCCATCGGGCCGGTGCGGAGCGGCGGACGGGTGGGCTTCTCGACCGTCCGGGCCTCGGCCGTGTCCGCCGTGCCGCAAGACGGACCGTCCACCGGCTTCGGGGCCTGCGTCAGGGTCGCGGCCGTTGGGCTGGTCGCGGCGGTGGCCGTCGGTGGCGGTGGGGCGCGGAGCGTATCGACTTGCGAGGCGGGCAGCCGCAGGTCCAACCCCGCGAGCCGGCGGCGGAGGACGTTGGCGTGCGCGGGAAAGCGGCGGGCGTACTCGTCCACCGTCGGCCGGTCGCCCAGCTCGGCGCGGATCTGGAACTCGCCGGATACCAGGTCCACGACGGCGTCGGTGTCGCCGGCGAGGTCGCAGAACCGGGCCAGGTATGCCTCCGCGAGCACCCGCCGGCCGGCCTGCCACTCCTTCCGTTGGTCGGCCCGGATCAGCGCGAGCTGCTCGGCCGGGCGGAGGGTGTCGGCACGGCCGTCCTCCAGGTCGCGCGATAGCGGCTGAAGGAGTGTCCGGTCGTTCGTCGGCGGAGGCATGAGGCCATTATCCCACAGCCGGAGCGGGTCGCCAACGGCACGCCGTCAGCCGCGCGGCCCGGCCTGCCAGCATTCGGCCGGCGTGCGGGCCAGGGCGAGCTGGGCCAGAATGTCGCGGAACACCAGGATCACGACCGGGACGAGCAAAAAGATGCCGCAGCAGAACAGGTTGGCCAGCGTCTCGGCCAAGTCGCGCCGCTGCGGGGCCGGCCCCGCCCAGCCTTGCAGCGCCAGCCGGACGACCACATGGAAAATCGTCAGCAGGACGAGCGTGCCGAGGAAAAGCGCAGTGAACAGGACGACGCCGGCCCGGTTCCTCCGCCCGGCCGTCGAGGTCGGCGGCCAGTGGTCGGCCCGGCGGTCGCGGTGGACGCGGGCGTCGATCCACAGCCGGACGCGGTGCCGCAGCGCGGTGACGAACGCCCGGGCCGTGGCCAACGTACTCAGGCCGAACCCGAACAGCGTCACGAGGAGCGCGCCGACAAACGCTTCCGACGGCGGGCCCGGCGGCTGGCCGGGCGGCGGGGGCGGGGCCCGGTGGCGGAGGGCGGCGGCGAGGAAGGCGACGGCGAACATGACGACGACGCCGGTGACGGCCGTCTTCCACAGCCCGGCGGCGACGAACAGCCAGAACGACGCCCGGCCGCGGCGGCGGTCCGGGTCGCGGCGACGGAGCCAGCGGGCGGTCAGAAAGTCGTCCCAGCCGAACTTCGTACAGGCGATCGCGGCCCCCAGCCCCGGCTGGGCCGTCAGCTCATAGACGACGATTCCCAAGGCCAGCAGCGCCGGCAGGACCAGCGACGGCCGGCGGCGCGGCGGCCGCTCGTCGGCCGGGCCGGGGCCCTCGTCGCGCGCCCGGGCGTCGAGGTCGGCGGTCATGCGGGGAACACCTTACTCGGGCGGAGCGTGCGGCCGGAGCGGTCGGCGGCGGCGATCCCCACCAATACGCCGTCGGAGTCGAACACCGCGACGTCTGTACCGGCCGGAACGGCTTCCGAGGCCGTGACCGCTTGGCCGTGCTTCAGCCGGGCGACCGCCTCGGGCGGTAGCACCACCCGGGGCAGCGCGGCGACGGCCGCGGCCGGCGGCAGCAGGCGGGAACAGGCCGCTTCCGCGTCGGTATCTAAGGGGACGGCGTCATCCGGCGTGAACGGGCCGACGCGGGTCCGCCGTAGCCCGTCGAGGTAAGCGCCGCAGCCGAGGCGGTTGCCCAGGTCGCGAGCCAGCGAGCGGATGTACGTCCCCTTGCCGCAGCGGACCTCGAGCTTGAGCCGGGGGTAGTTGAAATCCACCACGTCGATGCGGTCGATGCGAACCGTCCGCGGTGCCAAGTCCACCGCCTCGCCGCGGCGGGCGAGGTCGTAGGCCCGCTGCCCGGTGACCTTGGCCGCCGAGAATGCCGGCGGCGCTTGCTCGACCATCCCCACGAACTCCGACAGTCGGGCGTCAATGGTCGCACGGTCCGGCGGATGAGTGACGGCGACCGGCGTGATTGGCCCCTCGGCGTCGTCGGTAGCGCTACGGGCGCCAAGCACCACGTCGGCGACGTAGGTCTTGCCCATGTCCTGCACGTACTCGGTCAGCCGGGTGGCGTGGCCGACGCAGAGCACCAGCACGCCGCTGGCGAGTGGGTCGAGCGTGCCGGTGTGGCCGACCCGCGTCTTGCGGGGGAACCAGCGCAGGGCGCGGTCCACCGCGTCGCGGGACGTCAGGCCGACCGGCTTGTCGAGCACGAGCAGGCCGTGCGGGTTCGGATCGGGCATGGCGTGACATTCCAGGCCGCCACCGCGACAATCCCAATGGCGGGATTTTCGTAGGGTGGGTCGAGGAGCCAAAGGCGACGCAGGCCCACCGACAGAGGCTCTATCCCCAGCCGGTGGGCCTGCGTCGCCT
>DASXAN010001096.1:0-2222 GCA_036406755.1 Gemmataceae bacterium | reverse complement strand
CCCCCCACCCTACACGGCGTTGGGTCCAACCCATCCCCCGCCGTCACTTCGTCAACTTCAGCAGCGCCCCTTGGCCCGGGGCCAGCCACACCTGCTCGCCCTCGAACGGCACCGCCGCCCCCGTGTACGGCGACACCAGCTCCACCTTCGCCGGCGGCGTGCGGAACTGCGGCCAGCCGGGTATCGACCGGGCCAGGTCCTTGTTCACCACCAGAACGTACCGCGTCCCGTCGGCGTGCGTGAAGTCGCCGACCAGCATCGACCCGCCGATCGCCTTCACCAGGCTCTTGTCGTCCGGGCCGGTGCAGCCGGCCGGGACGGCACCGAAGTGGTAGACGCGATCGGATTTGAGCTTCAGCAGCGTCGGGCCGAGCTTCTCGATCTGCAAGTTCACGTTCTGCATCCACCGCCAGGTGTCGGTCTCGTGGCCGAACTGGTCCACCGGGGCCATGCGGTAGCTGCCGACCTGCGGGGCGAAGTAGGTGAAGTAGGCGATCCCGCGGGCCCCGTAAGCCAGCGACGTGTACACCTGGAACCGCAGGTCGGCGGCCGACACCTCACGGTAGTTCATGCTGGCGGTCGACTGGAGGATGTTCCAGAACGGCAGGTCGTGCTTGACCGCGACCCGGCGGACGGCCTCCAGGTTGGCGAAGTAGTCGCCCCGCATGCCACCGCCCTCGAGCAGGGCGTAGTGGTCGTAGCTGAGCACCGGCGGTTTGCACACCTCGACGAACTTCTCCAGGTACGCCTCGTAGGTCGGCGTGGCGAGCTGCCACGGCTCGGCGTAGGTGGGGAATAGGTTGACGTACGGCCAGGCGCCGGGGTGCAGCTCCTTGACGACGCCGGCGACGGTGGCCAGGCCGGGGAAGAAGTCGGCCGACGGCTCGTCACGGAGGTAGTAGCCGTAGACGGCCGGGTGGTGGCGGACCTGCCCGATCAGCTCCGTCACCCGCCTGCGGGCGGCGGCCGGATCGACGTTCTTCCAGTCGTAGTCAGAGACGCGGGCGTCGGAGACGATGGCCTTCAGGCCGGCGGCGCGGCAGTTGTCCAGGGCGGCGGGCGGGACGAACCCGGCGACGGTCAGGCCGCAGTCCCGCATCCGCTTGAGGACGGCCGGGTCGTTGGGCGGGCTGTTCCACGCCATGACGGGGAAGACGGACTCGGGCTCGGCGGCGAGCGCAGGGGTGGCGGCAAGGGCGGCCGCCAGGGCTGCGGCGAACAGGCGGGGGGACATGCCGGCGGGCCTCGGGAGGTGGGCATGGCCAGTGTATGCCGCGGCGGTCGAGCGGCGGCGGCAGCCGTCAGTCCCGAGGCGTGCCTTCGTAATACCGGCTCAGGGCGTGGACCCGGTCCACCTGGTAGGACATCACGAACCCCAGCACCACCAGCGTCACCAGGAAGATGATGTGCCGGTGGACCGCCTGCGGCGGGTTGCCCCACGTCAGGTCGTAGGCCATCAGCCCGGCGTAGCCGACGACGGCGCAGGCGGTCGTCACCCACACCAGCCGGCACCGCGTCCACAGTCCGGCCGCGGCGATGACGAACGGGTAACCAATGACGACGGGACTGAACCCGGCGTCGGTGATCAGCTGGATGGCCGTCAGGAGGACCACGTCCGCGGCCGACCAAGCGTACGCCGCCCAGTCGCCCCACGTTCTGTGCCGCAGGCCCCGCTGGCACAGCCACGACACCGCCGCCCACACCGCCAGCAGCGACAGGACCGGCAGCGTGTACGGCCGCAGGGCCGGGTTGATGACGTGGTTGACGACGGCGATGGCGGCGAAGATGGCGAACGCCGCTAACCGGGTGGCCAGCGCCGGCTCCCGCCGCCCCCACCGCCGCAGGGCGCAGATCGGCCCGGCCTGGCGGACGACCACCAGCTCGCCCTTGAGGTAGCCGTCCAGGGCGTCGGCGAGCGCGGCCGCCGACGCGAACCGCCGGCCCGGCTGCTTCTCCAGGCACTGCAGGCACACCTGCTCCAGCACCCGCGGCACCTTGGGGTTGATCTGCCGCGGCAGCGTCGGCTCGCCCTCCAGCACGTCCAGCAGCGTGTCCAGCGGCGTCGGCCCGCGGAACGGCGGCCGGCCGGTCAGGCACTCGTACAGGATCGCCCCCAGCGAATACACGTCGGCGGCCGGGCCGGCGTTCTTGCCCCCACCCCGCGCCTGTTCCGGGGCCATGTACTGTGGCGTGCCCAGGATCGCCCCGGTCTGCGTCACCCC
>DASXAN010001095.1:0-1683 GCA_036406755.1 Gemmataceae bacterium | reverse complement strand
GGCGCGGCGAAGTCGGGGCCAGCCACTCGACCAGCGCCCACTGCCCGGGGACCAGGGCCGGCGGGTCGGCCGCCCTGGCCGCCGGCGGGGGCGGGTCGGCCGGCGGTTCGGTCGAGCGGGCGGTCAGCCCGGCCCCGAGCGAGACGAGCCCGATCACGGCCAGCACGCCGGCGGCGGCGAGCCGCAGTTTGTTCACCCAGAACATGCGGAGGACTCCGTCGGCGGCGGACAGGACGGCCGGGGAGACGGCCCCGGTCGCGGTGGCGTAGACGACGGCCGCCCGGACCGCGGCGGCGCTGACGGCCGGCGGGGCGGCCAGCGCCCCGGCGACGGCCAGGGCGGCGGCCGGGTCGCGGTCGGCCAGCCGGGTCCGTAGCTTCGCCAGCGCCCGGCTCAAGAGGGCGGACAGCGTCCCCTCCGGGCAGCCGAGCTGCGCGGCCGCCTGCCGCCGCGTCCACCCCTGCAAGTGGCAGAGCACGACCGCCCGGCGGTACTTCTCCGGCAGGGCGAGCAGGGCCGCGTCGAGGTCGGCGGCGAGGTCCGGGTCGGGGCCGTGTTCGGCGGGGGCGGGTTCGGCCAGACCGGGGCGGACGCGGGCGAGCCGGCGGCGGTTGGCCCGCCGGACGTTGCGGCAACACCACACCGCCACCCGGTGCAGCCACGGGCCGACGCCGGCGTGCGTGCCCAGCCCGGCCGCCCGGCGGACGAGGACGAGGAAGGTGGCCTGGAAGGCGTCCTCGGCGTCGGTGGGGTTGGCGAGGTTGCGGCGGCAGACGCCCCAGACGAGCGGCCCGTGCCGGCGGACCAGGGCGGCGAACGCGGCCTCGTCGGCGCGGGCGGCGAACCGGTCGAGCAGTTGGCGGTCGGTCGCGTCGGGGTCGGCCGACCGCCGCAGGCAGGCGAGCAGGCGGTTCATACCCGTATAATGTCCGCCCGGCCGGCGGCGCGTGCAACAGATTTGGCGCCATCAGGGTCGCGGCCGCAGCCCGAGCCGGCGGCGGATTTCCGCCCGGACGGGCTCCATGGTCTTGCAGGCGGTTTGTGCCCGTTGCTTCGTCGCGTGGAAGCCGGGATACCGATAAAGAACGGCATAGATTGTTAGACGTCCGGCCGTGGTTCGGAGCGGTTTCAGCTGCGGGTCCGACGGCAACAGACGGTCGACGAGGTCGATCAGGTCGTGTGTCTTGGGGACGGGCTGACCACGCTCATGGAGCAACCCCTTCAGGTGTTTCTCCACCGCTTGTTGACAATGAAAGCAGGCCGCATCGTACTCTGGCGGCTGCGCGCACATCGCCAGCCGGACCACTCTGCGGTCCGACTCGGCTTTCCGTAGCCATTCACGGGTGCGCGGCATCATAGAGGACGATGCCCTTGTCGAGCACTTCGCGGACGAACCAGTTGTCCGAAGACGTCTGCTTTGCCAGGAACTCCGGCGTGAAAACGATCAGGTCCATCGGGAACGGGGTGCTGAACGCCACACGAATGCGCACGGCCTTGTCGATCATGCTCCGCGCCGGCATGACGACGAGCAGGTCCACGTCGCTGTCCTCGGTCGGCTTGCCGTAGGCGTGCGACCCGAACAGGATCACCTTCTGCGGGCGGAACTTGTCCACCACCCGCCGCACGTACTTGCGGATGGCGGCGCGGGGCACCCGGCCGGACGGCAGCCGGCGGACGGGCGGC
>DASXAN010001094.1:0-5713 GCA_036406755.1 Gemmataceae bacterium | reverse complement strand
GGCCGGGGTGCCGAAGTTCGTCCGCGAGTGGCTGTCGTGGGGGGCCGGCCCGCGGGCGGTGCAGTACCTGATCCTCGGGGCCAAGGCCCGGGCGCTCTTGTACGGGCGAGCGCACGTGCAGACGGAGGACATCCAGGCGCTGGCCCTGCCGGTGCTGCGGCACCGCCTGTTGACGAACTTCACCGCCGCCAGCGAGGGGGTGACGACGGACACGGTCATCGACCGGCTGGTGAAGGAGACGCCCAGCCGGGAGGGCGAGCTGACCAAGGACGACCGGTTCAAGAAGATCTTCGCGTCGTGACATCGCGACGCCGCGGCCCGAGTCCGCGAGGGGAGCGCTCCCCTCGCCGACTCGGGCCGCGGCGTCACACCTTGATTACCCTTTCTTCCGATACCGCTCGACCGACGATTTCACCTCGACGATCGCGTCCTGGGCGGTCGCCCAGCCCATCGGCTCGACGTGCGCCCCCTCGAGCTGCTTGTACGTGGCGAAGAAGTGCTCGACCTCCCGCAGGAAGTGGCTGGGCACGTCGCCGATGTTCTGCACCTCGGCGAACAGCGGGTCCGAGTGCGGCACGCCGAACACCTTGAAGTCGTTCTTGCCCTTGTCCTTCATCCGGAACAGGCCGACCACCCGGGCCTCGATCAGGCAGCCGGAGAACGTCGGCTCGTTGACCATGACGACGACGTCGAGCGGGTCGCCGTCCTCGGCCAGGGTCTGCGGGATGAACCCGTAGTCGCCGGGGTAGTGGGACGACGAGTACAGGTATCGGTCCAGGCGGATCAGGCCGGTCTTCTTATCGACCTCGAACTTGCTCCGCCGGCCCTTGGGGATCTCGACGATGACGTTGACCACCCGCGGCAGGTCGGCGCCGGGGGGGACGTCGGAGTAATCGACGTGGGTGAGCATGGGGATAGTGTATGGCGCGATCGCCAGGTCACTTGCCCCCGGATGGCGCCGGCGGCTCCGGCTTCGCCATCCCCAACACCGGTTTCACGGACCCGTTGCTGATCAACCGCTGGGCGTTGTCCTTCGTCGTGACGTAGTAGACGTTGCCGATCGTCACCGGCTCCAGCCCGATCATGTCGGCGACGACCAGGACGGCGGCGTCGATGGGGGTGTTCAGCAGCTGGGCGGACACGGTCAGCTTTTTTTCCTTATCCTGCACCCGCGGGTCGAGGACGATGTTCTTCCCGGCCTGGCCGGCGAGGTCCGCGAGGGCCTTCTCGAGCGGCCGGGCCTCGAAGACGGCGTTGACCGTGGGCGGGAGGTTGGCGCCGGCGGATGCCAGCGATTCCTGGGTCGTGGCCTCGAAGAACGTGGCCGGCCCGTATGCTTCGACCAGCTGCCGGTCGCGGGTCGTGACCTCGATGTAATCCCGACGGATCAGGTAAGTGCCGTCCACCTGGGCCAGGAGGAACCTCAGGACGGCGCCCAAACTCACGCTCGGCATTTTCGGTACCCGGACCAGCGAGTCCTCGACATTCCGGCCGCCGCTGATGCCGGCCTGTTCGAACGCCTGGGTATTCACGAGGAATGTGACGTTGTACTTATCGGAGAGGAATTCGAGGACGTCCCGGAGCGGCGCGTTGTCGATCGACCTGTCCAACGTAATCGGCCGCTGCAGCAGGTCGCAGTAGGCGGCGAAGCCGCTCGTCGCCTTCGGCCGCTCGCCCGCCGGCTTCGGCTTGTCCTGTGCCGGCTGGGCGTCCGGCTTCGGCGGGTCGTCCGCCACCACCAGTTTCGGCCCCCGTTCCTCCCCGGCGAGCGCCTCGTAGGTCGCCACCCCGGCCCCGGAGCCGAGCACGGCCAGGGCCAACATCGCCGCCACCGCCCACTTCAGCTTGGTCACGAACATGGTGTGCAGTACCCCCTCGGCCAGAACGGCCGCCGCGGCCGGCACGACGCCCGCCGCCGGTTGATTGGACATGAACGCCACCGCCGATTTCGCCACCGCCCGCGCCACCGACCCCGGCAGTTCCGCCGCGTCGGCCGCGGCGTTGAGCAGTCCGTCCACCGCCGCCGCCGCGACGGCCGGGGCCAAACCCCGGCGCACCAGCCGGGTTCGCAGTTTCGACCGGGCCGTCGCCAGCCGGGAATCGACCGTCCCCTTCGGCACGCCCAGCGCGGCCGCCGCCTCGCTGTTGCTCCGCCCTTGCAGGTAGCAGAGCACGACCGGCAGCCGGAACCGCTCCGGCAGCCGCATCACCTCCTCGTCCACGATGGCTCGCGTTTCCTGCGCGCGCAGCGCTTTCACCGGCCCGCGATCACCGTCGGCGACCTCCGGCAGTTCCGCTTCACCGCGGCGAACGGATCGGGCCCGGGCCTTCAGGGCGGCGTGGAAGGCGACGCGGTACAGCCATCCGGCCAGTGACCGGCCGCGGACCGTCGCCGCCTTCTTCGCCAACGCCAGGAAGGCGGCCTGGAAGGCGTCCTCGGCGTCCTGCTCGTGGCGGAGCACCCGCCGGCACAGGCCGCGGACCATCGGGCCGTGGCGGTAGACGAGCAGCTCGAACGCGGCCTCGTCCCGCCAGCCGACGAACCGGGCCAGCAGGGCGTCGTCGGCGGTGCCGTCGGACGGCGGCAGGCCGCGGACGAGGCGGCCGACGACGGCGGCCAGCGGCGACTCGGGCATGGCGGCTCCGCGTAGGGCGACGACAGACTTGATCCCGCCGGTGGGGACGTGCTTCGATCTTTTTTACCGGAAAGGGGGTGCAGAGGGGAAACAAAAACACCCCGCCATCATGGACGGGGTGTGAAATGGGCATGGTTTGCCGCTTGCGGCTATGCGGGCGATCGCTCGCATAGCCGCAAGCGGCGAACGCAATTCACCCGCCGCGGACGGCGATCTTCCGCGGCTTGGCCGCCTCCACCTTCGGCAGGTGCAGCGTCAGCACGCCGTTCTTCAGCTCCGCCCAGATCTTGTTGGCGTCCACCTGCTCGGAGATGCGGAACGCCCGGAAGAAGTCGCCGGCCTCGTTCTCCCAGAGGACCGCCCCGTTCCTCTTGGCCGGGACCCGGCGGGCGTGTAGCGTCAGCTCGCCGTTCTCGAACCGGATGTCCACGTCCCCCTCCGTGACGCCCGGCAGGTCGGCGAAGAGCAGCAGCTCGTCCTCCGTCTCCAGGATGTCCACCCGGGGGGTGTAGGTCACGCCGCGGGTCACCTCGGCCGGCAGTGTGCCGGTCGCCTCTTGCTGTTGCAGTGCGGTATCAGCCATTGGTCTGTCTCCTTCGTGTTCGGGTTGGTGTGTCGGCTCAGGACCGGACGGTGATCTTCCGGGGCTTGGCGGCCTCGGCCTTCGGCAGCGTCAGCCGCAGCACGCCGGCCTCGTACACGGCCTCGACCTTGTCCGCGTCCACCAGCGTCGGCAGCGTCAGCTCGCGGACGAACGTGCCGTGGCCCCGCTCCTGGCGGTGCCAGACGGCGTTGGGCAGGTTCACCTCCGGCCGCTCGCCGGAGATCGCCAGCCGGTTGCCCTCGGTGACCGACACGTCCAGCTTGGCCGGGTCCACGCCCGGCAGGTCGGTTTCGACGTAGACGGCGTGGTCGTCCGCCCAGACGTTGACCGCCGGGCCGACGCCCGCCCACCGGCCGCCGTCCCGCGTCAGCGCCCGGTTGAACTCCTCCTGGAACCGATTCATCTCGCGGAACAGCGCGGGGAAGCCATTCAAACGCATGAACGCCATGACTCTGTCCCTCCTCGTTTGTGACCGTGAATGCGCGTCAGTGTCCACCGGTGACCGACCCCCCGGCCGGCCCCGCTCAGGATTCACGCCGGCCGCGGCCGGCACGTGGTATTTCACTCGACTTAGATACAAGGGGCGTGCCAAACGATTCGCCACCTCGGGACTCCTATCGCAGTTAGAAAGGCGACAAACACTTACGAAATACGGTGTTTTTCGACAGGAAACCGGCCGCCGCCGGCTCGCGGAACGGCCCTGTCAAATTGACGCGCTCCGATGCCGGCCGGCTGTCGTTTTGTCACCGCCGGGCATGGGACCGGGCGGCGTCGGACCGGCGTCGGTTCCCTACCCCGGCGACGGACCGTATGATGATCGCAGCCCTGCCGAGCGATCATTGATCCCGAGGACCCTGGCCATGCCCCGCCTCTTTGCCCGCCGCTGGGTCGTCCCGGCGCTCGCCCTCGCCGCCACCGGCGGACTGGTCTGGCTGCTCGGCCCGACGGCCAACCGCCTCGTCGGCCAGGTCCCCGGCCGCAAGGCCCCCGAGCTGGACGGCGGCGTCGCCTGGCTGAACACCGCCGGGCCGATCAAGCTCGCCGACCTTAAGGGCAAGGTCGTCGTCCTCGACTTCTGGACGTTCTGCTGCATCAACTGCATCCACACCCTGCCCGACCTGGCCAAGCTCGAAAAGAAGTACGAGAAGGAGCTGGTCGTCATCGGCGTCCACTCGGCCAAGTTCGACGCCGAGAAGGACACCGAGAACATCCGCAAGGCGATGCTGCGGTACCAGATCACGCACCCGGTCGTCAACGACGCCGACCACAAGATTTGGGACGCCTACGGCATCGACTCCTGGCCCTCCCTGGCCGTCATCGACCCGGAGGGGATTTACCACGGCAAGGTCGGCGGCGAGGGCAACTACGAGCGGCTCGACGCCTACATCGCCCACCTCGTCAAGGAGCACACCGCGAAGGGCACGCTCAACCCGAAGCCGCTGCGGTTCGACACGGCGAAGTTCCGCGACCAGCCGACGCCGCTGGCCTTCCCCGGCAAGGTGCTGGCCGACGCGGCGTCGAACCGCCTGTTCATCGCCGACAGCACGCACCACCGCGTCGTCGTGACCGACCTGAACGGGAATAAGATCGCCATCGCCGGCACGGGCGTGCCCGGCAAGGTGGACGGGCCGTTCGCACAGGCCCAGTTCGACGACCCGCAGGGGTTGGCCCTGGACGGGGACACGCTGTACGTCGCCGACCGCAAGAACCACTCGATCCGGGCCCTGGACCTGAAGGCCGGCACTGTCCGCACGGCGGCCGGCGTCGGCCAGCAGGATCGCGAGAACCGCGTCGGTGGTGGCGGCCCGGCCTTGCAGACCGGGCTGAACAGCCCGTGGGACCTGCTGCGCATCGGCCGGACCATCTACATCGCCATGGCCGGGCACCACCAGATCTGGACGTTCGACCTCGACAAGAATCGCGTCGAACCGTATGCCGGGGACGGCCGGGAGAACATCCGCGACGGCACCCTCGGCCGGTCGGAGTTCGCCCAGCCGAGCGGGTTGGCCACCGACGGCAAATGGCTGTACGTCGCGGACAGCGAGGTCAGCGCCGTCCGCCAGGTCGGGCTGAACGGCACCGCCGCCGTGAACACGCTCGTCGGCCGCGGGCTGTTCGTCTTCGGCGACAAGGACGGGGCCGGCGACGCGGCCCGCCTCCAGCACGCCCTCGGCGTGGCGTTCGCCGACGGCAAGCTGTACGTGGCCGACACCTACAACAGCAAGCTGAAGGTGCTCGACCCGGCGACGCGGGAGTGCAAGACGTTCCTGGGCGACGGGCAGTTCAACGAGCCGGGCGGGCTGAGTTTCGCCGGCGGCAAGCTGTACGTGGCCGACACGAACGCCCACCGCATCCGGGTCGTGGACCTGGGGACGAAGGCGGTGACGACGTTGGAACTGAAGGGCGTCGCGCCGGTGGGGAAGTAAACACCGGTTAGCCGCGACGCGGAGTCTGCGGAGCGGAGCGCGGGACG
>DASXAN010001093.1:0-3716 GCA_036406755.1 Gemmataceae bacterium | reverse complement strand
CAGGTGCGGACCGGGCCGGACGGCTGTCTGTGGGTGGTGGACATGCACCGGTACGTGATCGAGCACCCGCGCTGGATTCCGCCGGAAGACCTGGCGAAGCTCGACGTGCGGGCCGGGGCGACGCTCGGGCGCATCTTCCGCATCCGGCCGACGGACCACGAACCACGGCCAATCCTGCGCCTCGACAAGCTCGATAACGCGGGCTTGGTCGCGGCGCTGGATAGCCCGAACGGTTGTCAGCGCGACCTGGCGACGCAGATGTTACTGTGGCGCGACGCCAGGGACGCGGCCCCGGCGCTGGCGAAACTGGCGGCCGAGTGCTCGCGGCCGGAGGGGCGGCTGCACGCCCTGGCCGCGCTCGGCGGGCTGGGCCAGCTGACGGCTGAACTTGTCCGCTCCGCGCTGGCCGACGCCCACCCCGGTGTCCGCCGGACCGCTGCACGCCTGGCCGAGCGGTTCCTGGCCGCCGACGACTTAGCCGGGCCGAAACTGGCGGCCCTCATCACCGACGCCGACGCGCAGGTGCGCCTGCAAGCCGCGTTGAGCCTGGGTGATTGGAAGGACGCGCGGGCGGGACAGGGACTGGTGAAGTTGGCCGTGAGCCACGCCGGCGACCCGTACCTCGCGGCGGCCGTGGTGAGCGGCGTCCGCGCCGGCAACGTCGCCGCGGTTTTCGCGGCCGTGGCAGACGCGGGACCGGACCACGTTCCGGCGGGGTTGCTCCGGCCGTTGGTCGCCACGGCCGTCGCCCTCGGGGACCGTGGGGGCCTGGCCCGCACCGTCCGCGCCCTCGCGGCGCGGCCGGGTCGCTCGGCGATGGTTGCGCTGGCCGCCGTTCTCGATGCCCTCGACCGCCGCGGGCAGTCACTGAACTCGTTCGCCGATGCGGAGGCACGGGAGCAAGTCGGGCGGGTGATCGAGCAGGCCCGAGCCGTTGCCGCTCAGCCGCAAGCGGCGGTCGCGGACCGGTTGGCGGCAATCGCCCTGCTCGGGCGGGACGCCGGCGACGGTGATCCTCTCGCCCGGTTGCTCAATCCGCAACAGCCGGCGGCGATCCAGTCGGCCGCCGCCGTTGCGCTGGCCCGCATCCCCGGCGACGAGGCGGCCGCCGCTCTCGTCGCCGGCTGGGGTGGGTACTCGCCGGCCCTCAAGTCCCAGGTGCTCGACCTGCTCCTGAGCCGGCCCGGCGGTCCGGCACAACTGCTTGCCGCGATCGAACGCAACGCCGTCCCGGCCAGCCAGATCGACGCCGCCCGCCGTCAGCGGCTGCTCTCACACAAGGGCGCCGCCGTCCGCGACCGAGCCCGCAAGTTGTTCGCCGCCGCCATCAACCCGGACCGGCAGAAAGTCCTCACGGCGTATCAGGACGTGCTCCGGCTGACGGGCGACGTCGGCCGCGGGCGCGCCGCCTTCGCCAAGACTTGTTCGGTTTGCCACAAGCTCGGCGGCGTCGGCCAGGAAGTCGGGCCGGACCTGGCCCAGCTCCAGAACAAGTCGCCGGCGTACCTGTTGCAAGAAGTCCTCGACCCGAACCGGAACGTCGATTCCCGGTACGTCGAATACCGGGCCACGACCAAGGCCGGCCGCGTCTACAACGGCGTCCTCACCGCCGAGTCGGCGACGAGCGTCACCCTGCGGGCGCAGGAAGGCCGCGAGCAGGTCATCTTGCGAGGCGACATTGAGGAGATGGAAAGCACCGGCCGGTCGCTCATGCCGGAGGGATTGGAGAAGGACCTGTCGCGGCAGGACCTCGCCGACTTGTTCGCGTATCTGGCCAACCCGCAGCCGATCCCGGGGCGGTGACGCCACCCCGCTCGCCCGGGTCACGGGTTGACGTCGATGCGCGTGACGCCGCCCGCCTCGACCCGCACCCGCACCCGGTCCTGCGGCTGAATCAGCCGCAGCCGGACCGGCTGGCCGTTCAGGACCACGGCGCAGCCCGGGGGCACGTCCAGGTCCACGGTGCGGCCGTCGGCCTGGAGGGTCAGCGCGCGGTTGATCACATCCACACGGACGATGCGGCCGGTCAGCTCACGGGCGGCGTTGGCGGTGGTTTCGATCCGCATGAGGCGAACCCGTCGGTCGGGACGGCCGACCCGGAAGCAACCGCCGTGCCGGCCAACCGGACCGCCCCGCCGGGCGTAGAACTGCCAGGGTTTACGACGGCATCGCCCGCCCGCGGCCGGTCGGCCGGCGACCAGACTGGTCGTCCGGCGACCAGTGAGGACGTCATGCCCGGACCCGGCTATCCGCTGCGGATCGTCGCCCCCACGGTCCTGACCAGCCTGCTGCTGCTGGCCGTGTGCGCCGTCGTCTCCGCGTACCTGTACCGCCAACAAACGGGCACGGCCGAGGAACTCGGGGAGAACATCGGCAGCCGCCAGGCCGCATCCAACCTGGAGGAGACGCTCCAGGACCTGGTCCGCTACCACCGCACCGGGGACGAGCACGTCGAGCCGTTGCACGACCAGATCCGCCAGCGGCTGGCCGAGATCGAGTCGTTCGCCGACAAGCCGGAGGAGAAGGAACTGGCCGACCGGCTGGCCGAGTCCTACCGCCGTTACCTGGCGGCGTGGCAGGCCGGGGCGGGCACCCCCGGGCGGGCGGCGGCGGCCCTGGCCGTGCTCGAGGGGGAGATGCTGCCGGTGTGCCAGCAGCTGCGGCTGTTCAACGCCGATCAGGTCAACACCTCCCGACAGGTCCACCAGCGGACGCTGCGGTGGATGGCGTGGGGGCTGGCCGGCGTGTCCGCGGCCGGGGCGCTGGCCGGGCTGGTCCTCGGGTACGGAGTGGCCCGCGGCCTGCGGCAGTCGATCCACCAGCTGCGGGTCCGGGTGCAGGACGCGGCCGACAAGCTCGGCCGGGAGCTGCCGGCCGTGGAGATGACCGGGGAGAGCCTGGAAGACCTGGACGGGCACCTGCAAGGGGTGGTGCGGCAGGTGGAGCAGGTGGTGCAGCAACTGCAGCAGCGGGAGCGGGAGGTGCGGCGGGCGGAGCAGCTGGCGGCCGTCGGCCGGCTGGCGGCCGGCGTCGCCCACGAGGTCCGCAACCCGCTCACGTCGATCAAGATGCTCATCCAGACCGGGCGGGAAGACGTGGCGAATGGAGTGGCGTCGGCGCCCCGAGGTTTGCCGGCCGAAGACCTGCACGTCATCGAGCAGGAGGTGCGGCGGATCGAGCGGTCGTTGCAGACGTTCCTCGACTTCGCCCGGCCGCCGAAACTCCGCCGCGCCCCGACCGACCTGGGGCCGCTGCCCGAGTACGTCGTCAGCCTGATCCGCGGCCGGGCGGAGAGGCAGGGGGTCAGCGTCCGCGTGGACCGCCCGCGGGCACCCAGCGGAGCTGGGTCCCCGGTCGTGGCCGAGGCCGACGCCGACCAGCTGCGGCAGGTGCTCCTGAACCTGGTGCTCAACGCCCTGGACGTGATGCCCCGCGGCGGGGCGCTGGCGATCCGGCTGGGCGAGCCACGGGACGGGTGGGTCGAGCTGAGCGTCACGGACACCGGGCCTGGGGTGTCGGCGGACGTCCGGCCGCGGTTGTTCGAGCCGTTCGTCTCGGACAAGGAGGCGGGGCTGGGGCTGGGGCTGAGCGTGTCGCGGCGGATCGTCGAGGACCACGGCGGCACGCTGCGGGCGGACAACCGGGCAGAAGGCGGCGCGGTGTTTACGGTGCGACTACCGGCGAACGCGGGAGGGCTTGGGACGTAGGGTGGGGGG